>JAZDLZ010000037.1:0-3274 GCA_043801535.1 Pseudomonadota bacterium | reverse complement strand
CGTGAATGAGGCCCTCGAAGTAGAGCTTCGAGATCACATTCAGCACTTCCAGATCGCCGAAAGTGCTGTCGTCGACAACCTGCATCAACGTGCGGCGCCCGTCGAAAAGTCGGAGTATCGCGTTGATCTCGTCCGGTATCTCGGAGAGCCGTTCCGACAGCTCGCCGTAGTCGATCTCGAACGCTGTCTCGAGGACGGGTAGCTGCTCGAGTAGCCGCCCCCATTCATCGAGCCGGCGCATTCCCTCCATGAGGAGTCCTTGCGAGGACAGCTCGATCACGTCCTTGCGCCGCACGCTCTTGAACTCGACTTCGAACTCGCCGTCTGGCCATGTCAGCAGTCGATACACCGCTTCGGCGCCTTGAAGCCTGCCGAGCTCGGCGTCGACTACCTTGCCATTGCGGAAGTAGATGGATGCCCGTTTTTGCTCGGGACCGACAAAGTGAATCACTCCCGACTTACGGCTGATCTCGATCGTCTGAATCAGATCGACGACGGCAATGTCGGATAGCTGGCCGGCGAACTTGGTCTTGAGCTCTTTCTTCTCCTCGAAAGAGGCACGCTCCCTCTTTTGGAGAAGGAGCTTCACGCGAGTGAGGATCTCCTTGATGTAGATAGGCTTGGTTAGGTAGTCCTCGACACCGAGCTCCAGCCCGCGGATCTTGTCCTCGACCGAGCTCTGGGCAGTCAGAAAAATGAAGGGAATGTCTGCCCGCTGGGGATTCTGCTTGAGTCGCCTGCAGAAGTCGAACCCGTCCATTTCGGGCATGTTGGTGTCGGAAATGATGAGATCCGGTTGCGACGTTTCCACCTTGTCGAGAGCATCGAGACCGTTGACCGCAGTGGTGACGTTGAATCCCGCTTTTTTGAGCGAGACCTCGAGCACCCGCATTGATTTGGCATCACCATCGACTAGCAGCAGGCTCTGCTTTGCCACTTCAAACCTCTGCTAGCGATCCTGGATCAATTCCCCTCGACTGAGAAGTCGTACTTGCGTTTGGTCACTTCATCGGGCTTGACCTGGACCGTCAAAGTCCGGTCGATGCCAAATCGGGAGTTGACAAGCTGAACGGTGTGGTTGCCAGCCGGAAGCATCAGCCCTGCAAGGGGGGTGGCACCGCGCGCCTTGCCGTCGACGATGACCTCGCACGACGGGCTGGAAGCAATGCGAAGCTCGCCGATCCCGGCAGGCACGGTGATGGCGGCCATCCCCGGATGCCTGGGTCGATTCGGAGCCCTAGGGTTGCGCTGGTGCGAGGCAGAACCAGAACCATCGTCTCTTCCCTTCGCGGAGCCATCTTCTTCCGAGGAAGGAGGCGGCGATTGAGGAGGAGAGGAAGCGCTGGCGAGGGCAACATCGACTGCCGTAGGGATCTGCTGTCGATTGGCGTCGGTGCCCGCGTCAGCCGGCACGCCGGCATCGAGATTCTGGCCGTCCAAGGCGACGAACAGCGACGACGTTTCGTTTTCCTTGATGCTCACCACGGCGCGGCGCGAGCCGTGCCCTGGCCATTCCAGGTCAACCAGGTGATCGCCTGGCACCAGACCATCGACGACTGCCGGAGCCCGTTCAGGCCACAAACTGCCGTCAATCCTGATCGTTGCGCCTGCTGGCCGCGTCGAGATCTTCACCAGACCAGCAGCCTGCACTGCTGGCCACACCCTGACCCGCGTGGCAGAGAGCTCGCCTTCAGCCGATGCTCCAGCCTCGGCTGACTGGGCAGTACCAGCCCGAGCAGACTCCGTCTTCCCTCCCAGGCCTACCAGACCTCCCAGGACGTTTGGCTTCAACAACACGATACCCGCCGCAACTGCCAGCACTGCCGCTGCCCCCAGACCAGCAATGCCGATCGCCGCCGCTCGCGATCTCTTCTTCCTTCCTCCCTGTCCTTGCAGCATCCCCGCTGCAATGGCGGTGTCCGCTCTTGCGGTACCTCGCTTTGCGGACGACGAGCGCGCCATTTCGCCAAGCGCGCTGGGAGTCCCGGGAGTATCCCTGCCATTCTCGAGACTGCCATTCACCTCGGCGACGAGCTGGCTCAGATCGGGGTCGCTGTCCTCGCCACGTTCGGCGATTTGATCGACAAGATCTCGCCCGGTTGCCAGAGCCTCGCGCCATGCCTCGCTCTTTTTGCCAAAGACCCTCTCCATGAACTCAGCCAGCGCAATTGGAGAGATCACCAGGCGGTGCTCCCGACCGAACTCCTCGAGATCTGCCTGCAGCGCCTGCGCAGTGGGATAGCGTTCACCCCGGTCCTTGGCCAGCGCCTTCATCACTATCTTCTCGAGGTCGCTCGGATAGCCGGGCCGGACCACGGATGGCGGAGCGACTGGATCTTCGACGATTCTCTTCAGAATCTCGAACTCGCTGGTGCCCTTGTAGAGGCGCCGCCCTGTCGTGAGCTCGTAGAGCATGATGCCGGCGGCATAGACGTCGCTCCTTCTGTCCAGGTCTTCGGAACGGGCCTGCTCTGGGGACATGTAGGGAATCTTTCCCTTGAGCATGCCCATCTTGGTGTCGTCGCTGCGATTGGTGGCCTTGGCGATTCCGAAATCGACGAGCCTGACCCCGCCGTCGTAGGTCACGAAGACGTTCTGTGGATTCACGTCACGGTGAACGATACCGAGAAGCTTGCCGTCGAATCCCCGCTTCTCGTGGGCGTAGTGCAGGCCAGCAGCAATGCCGATGACAATGTTGAGAGCGTGCTCGGGAGGAAGCCCTTCGTTTTTCTGACGGAGGGCTCTCATCAGCGTCCGGACGTCCTCGCCGTGCAGGTACTCCATCGAGATGAAGTAGGCTCCCTCCACCGCGCCGATGTCGTACATCTGAACGATATTCGGATGGTGGAGGGTCGCGGCGATGCGCGCCTCGTCCAGAAACATGCGGATGAAATCCGGCTTGGAGGCATGCTGGGCGAGGATGCGCTTGACTACGACGATCTTTTCGAAACCGGGCAGACCAGTAGCCCTGGCAACGAAGATCTCCGCCATTCCGCCAGTGGCGATCTTCTTGAGAAGCTGATATTTGCCAAGAGTTACGGGCTGCACCGTCTACACCTCTCCTACCTGTGCGCACAAAGCCGAGCTTGAAGGTGATTGTACTCGTACGACCCAGCTTGGTCAAGGACGGCCTGCTCTCCCGGGTGTGATCGTTGCTCGTTGGTCCCCCGTCGATGGCGGCGAAACCAGAGCGTCAGCGATACCCGACGTGGACGTGTCTCGGTCGGATGGACATGACAAGGCACCCGAGGGAGCGCAGGCCGTTCTCGGTCTT
>JAZDLZ010000010.1:0-4793 GCA_043801535.1 Pseudomonadota bacterium | reverse complement strand
AGGACCAAAGACCGAGAACGGCCTGCGCTCCCTCGGGTGCCTTGTCATGTCCATCCGACCGAGACACGTCCACGTCGGGTATCGCTGACGCTCTGGTTTCGCCGCCATCGACGGGGGACCAACGAGCAACGATCACACCCGGCTTGCATGAGGGCATGGCTGAAGGCATGCCTTTGGGCTATCATCAGGCAATCGCATGCACACTTGTCCAGCGTGCAATAGGCGGATTCCAGAAGGCGCCACCAAGTGTCCGCAGTGTGGTCGCCCGAACAGGGTCGCCCCTGCCCTTTCCGCTGCCGCTGATGATGATGCGTCTGCCAATCGACCAGAGATTGCCAACGAGGCTGCAAGGTCCGGGACGGTAGTCGGAGGACCGGGACCTCTCGATGCTGCGAGACCTGCCGATTCGTCTGGGCTCGACCGAACGGTACCCGCCAAACCACGGGCCAACATCGTCAGGCGTATTGGTGCTGCGGCTGCGGCTGCGGCTTCTCAAGGCGATATGCGCACCACGCCAAGCCCAGCTGGTCGGTTGGCCATGGGATCCCAGCTCCCGCCGTCCGACCCGAACGAGCCAGAAGAAGACAAGGATGCCGATCTGTCCTCGGCACCGGCCTCGGCACCGGCCACGGCACCGGTAGCCATAAGCGGTACCGCGGTCGGTCAACCACTGCCGGAAACGATACCTTCCGCGCGAGGAGCTCCGAGAGACAACAGTTCCCACTACCGCAACGATCACCGGCACCGGCCAATCTGGCAGACACCGCCTCCCAGGGCACGAATGGCAGATTCAGCAGTGGCGGTGGCTCAGTCCGACGCAGAGCTTCAGTCGTTTCCCGAAACGAATGCATCGGCGTTGCCCGGGCGCGTCCGACCCAGGCAGGACGCCGATGCCGGCGCCGGTGCCGGTGCCGATGCCCATGCCAGCGCCGACAATATCGTCGGAGCTCGTTTGGCCGAGCGCTATGAGGTCACTCGCAAGATTGGCCAAGGTGGCATGGGAGCGGTCTACGAGGCACGACACCTCCTCATTGGCAAACGAGTGGCGATAAAAGTCCTGCTCGACAAATACGCACAGCGACCAGAGGTAGTTGCTCGGCTGCAGCAGGAAGCTCGATTGGCGTCGTCGATCGGCCACGAAAACATCGTGGACATCACCGATTTCGGCGAGACAACCGACGGTCGTACTTTTGCGGTGATGGAGTATCTCGAGGGGCAGTCTCTTGCCTATCTGCTGAGTCGCGAAGGTCCTCTTCCCGTTGGTCGAGCAGTCGGGATTGCTCGCCAAGTCGCGGGGGCGCTGGGAGCGGCCCACGGCAAGGGTGTTATCCATCGCGACATAAAGCCAGAGAACGTGTTCGTGGTTCGCCGTCGCGGCCGTGACTTCGTCAAGGTCCTCGACTTTGGCATCTCCAAGGCGATGCGTCCCCTCGGCGAGGAAGACGACGGGAGCCAATCTAGCTCTCCGCGGTTGACCCAGACTGGAATGGTCTTGGGAACCCCGCTCTACATGTCGCCAGAACAGGCGCGTGGAGAGGAATCGCTCGACCACCGAATCGACGTCTACGCCGTCGGGGTGATTCTCTACGAGATGCTCACCGGCGAGGTGCCCTTCAAGGGCAACAACTACCTGAGCGTGGTATCCCAAGTCCTGGCCAGCGAAGCCAAGCCGCCACGACAGGTCAGACCGGATCTGAACATTCCCGAAGCCATCGAGGCAATCACGCTCAAGGCAATGGCCAAGGATCGAGAGCTCCGCTACCAGAATATGGCCGAGCTCGACGGGGATATGGCCCAGCACGAAACCGGTGGCGAGATCACGGCGATGCGCCGGCTTGCCAAGACGGCAATGACCAAGCCACAGCACGGCGTAGGCAGCAGGAATCGAATCCTTGCCTGGTCCGGCGGAATCGCGATCTTGATTGTCGCGGTGGCAATCGCCGTTTCTACGATGCTGCCGAGCCGCCAGGGCGGTCAGCAGGCGCCGGCTGCTGCGGTCGGATCGGACGGTCGAGAGACGACTGCGATTGCCAAGCCACTGCCGACTGCATCACCGGAACGACAACAGCAGCAGCAACCGCAGTCGCAGTCGCAACAGCAACAGACGAGCCCGACGATGATCACGGTGGAGGTTACTTCCGACCCTCCCCGCGCCCAGGTATGGTGGGAATCGGTGAACAAGGGCACAACACCGATTTCGATCGAATTCCCCCTGGGGACCGAGCCAATAACCCTGACAGTCAAGCACGAAGGGTACGAGGATGCGTTCGCCAGGTTTCATCCGACCAGCAACCAGACTCTGCCGGTGACCCTCTCGAAGCGCAGGAGAACAGGCGGCACCTCTTCTCGCCCGCGTCCCGCCAGTACCGACACTGGCGCGGGAAGCCCAACCACAGACCAGCCAGCCAAGGACCGAGGCCCGACCAGTGGCGGAGAAATCAAGCCCAGTCCGTTCTGAACGGGTCGACAACGTGACGGCGTCGAGACCGCTGTGCCCGAAGCTGGCTCTGGTGGTTGTCCTGGCACTAGCCGTGGCAGCAACTGCGCACCCTGCCTCGGTCTGGGCTGACGAAGGGAAAGGCGACGTTCCGTGTGTCGAGCCGATCGACGGCGCCAAAGACACCCGGAGAGCTCGAGCAGCCGAGCACTACCGGCGAGGACAGGAGCTCTACGCGGCAGGAGATTACGAGCTGGCGGTGCCCGAGTTCCTGGCGGCATACTGCCTCGTGCCTGTTCCCGAAGCGCTCTACAACATTGGCCAGGCTTACGAGCGCGTCGTCGACTACGAGGAAGCCGTGCTCTGGTTCGATCGCTACGTGCGCATTCTTCCCGCCACCTCCACCTCCGAAAAGGAAGCAGTCTCTCACCGACTGGCGGTACTGCGCAGGCTCCCGTCGCGACTGCACATCGCCACCGTTCCGCCGGGTGCCGAGATCACGCTGGCGGGCGCAGACACCTCGGTGCACGGAATTGCCAACGCCAAGGAGCCGCTCAGAGTCCCAGCCGGAAGCTACACGCTACTCGTCGAGCTCGCCGGCTACGAGCCGATTCGCGAAGCAATCCGCCTCGACATCGGCCAGCCCTACACCTTCTCCTTCCATTTGCAGCCGCGTACCGGACGGGTGCGAATCACGACTGATCCACAAAACGCCCGGATCCTGATCGATCGAAAGCTCGTCGGCTTCGGGCTCGGACAGCACATCGACTCCCTGCCAGAAGGTGAGCACGAGATCCTCGTCGAAGCAACCGGCCGCCCGTCGAAAACCGAAAAAGTCATGGTCACAGCCAACACCATGACGAGCGTACACGTCAAACTGGACAAGATGTCGGCCAATGGCAGGAACGAGCTGCTCATTGCCGCCACGGTAGGCGGTCTCGTCGGGGTGCCCTTCGCCGAAACAGCAATCAGCAATCCCGATCAGATAAGCCCGGTCCTTATCCTCGCCGGTGGCGTCGCCGGCTTCGGCATCCCGTATCTCCTCCTGCCGCAACGAGTCCCAGTGGGACGAAGCTCGTTCGTCATCGGCAGCACGCTGTGGGGCCTCATGGAAGGAACAGGCATCGCCGAGACCGCCGGAGCAAAAGACGTCGCCCTGCTGCGGATCGCCTTGAGCGGTGGCATCGCCGGAGCCCTCTTCTCCGCGCTCACCGCCCGCCGATTCGACCTGTCCGCGGGCGACGCCGCGTTGATCAATAGCGGAGGAATGTGGGGAACCTTTGCCGGCATTCTGTTCCTGAACGCCTTCAACGAAGGCCGCGGCCCACTGCTTCTCGCCGGCCTGAACTGCGGATTGCTGGCGGGCGTCGGATTGGCCAATCACTACGAGATCAGTCGGCGCCACATGGCACTGATCGATCTCGCAGGCATCACCGGAACAGTGGTGGGATGGGCTGTTGCCGACGCGCTAGAGGAGAGCGGGCAAGGCGACCGGGCAATCCACTTGACGCTCGGAGGCATGGCCGCGGGCCTCGTCGCCGGCGTGTTCTATACCAGGCGGTTCGACAGCGAGGACGGCGGACTGCAGATCATGCCCGGTACTGGCGTGGCAATAGACGCTGCGGGCAAGGCCACTGCAATCCTGGGAGCCAACGGAACATTCTAGGAGCCGTCGCAGAATAACTTGTACAAGTGTCGGCGACCGATCTTCCTCAGTGCGCTCGTGTTGGCTGCGGCGGCGGGATGCGCTCACTCTGCCAGAGAGGTGCGGCGGGCCCGCAGCGTTGTCTACCAGACCGACTTCGCCACCGTCTGGAACGCGGTGCTCGCTGCGGTCCGCGCGCAATACCGCGTCGGGTTCGTCGAGGACGCAGCCCGGGGAGTGCTGCGCACTCGCTGGTATCTGATCGAACGGACCGCCAACGCGGAGGCCAGCGCTGACACACTCGTCGTCTCTGGACAATCGGTGGCCGATCTGCGACCGGGCAAGTACTTCCGGCTGCTCGCTCGCGTCAAGGGAGGGCCTCCCTGGACGGTGGAAATCGACGGAGAGGCTGCCGAGTACCGGCCGGGCTTCACCTTGCTTGCTCCGTACCCGCGCGGATCCATCGACGAGCCGAAATGGGTGGACGGACGCATCGACGGAATGTATGTACGTATCTACGAGCGTCTCGCTCGCCATGCCGTGGAAACAGGAAACAGCAGCAGGCCGCCCGCTCGGCCTCGACTAGACACTTCGCGCTGGGTTGGATTGCCCCAACCAGCCGCGCAGACGATCGCGCGACTCCACCAGGCGGCAGTCATTGGTGATGTCGATGCGATCAAGCTCGACCTGGCCGATCCGTTCCTGCTCGAT
>JAZDLZ010000002.1:0-5676 GCA_043801535.1 Pseudomonadota bacterium | reverse complement strand
GAACCAGTGACTTCCACCGTGTGAGGATGGCACTCTACCGCTGAGTTAATCGCCCGGACGGAGAATCAATAGCACCATCGCCAAAGGGGTGCAAGCCGTTCTTTGGGTTCCTTGGACTACGGGCAGTTCTCGAATTTTTGTCCGTGACCGTCGAGCTAGCCCACGTCCAGCACTCCAGTACTGGTTCCGTCTGGACCAATAGCGAACAGCTCCTCGTAGCACCGGCGCGCGAACAGGTGCCGACGCGCAACGCCACTGCCGCGCATCGCCACGACGTGGCCGACGTAGAGGATGTGATCGCCTGTCTCGATCTTGCCGCTCCGCCTGCACTCGAAGGCGACTACGCTCTCACCAATCGTCGGCACACTAACCTTGAGCGACTTGACGGCGTTGAATCCGGCATCCTCGAACTTGTCGATCTTGCGACCAGAAACACGCCCGCAGAGCCAGGCGCCGCGAGCATGCTCCTCGCCGATGAGACAGACGACGAACTCGCCATGGGCGTCAAGACACTCCCGCGTGTAGCGCTCCCTGCCGACCGAGATTGCTAGCATAGGCGGTTCCCGCGAGCAGATCGTCCACCAGCTCAATCCCATGATATTGGGTTTGTTCTTCGCGTCAGCGGAGACGACGAGCACGTACGGGTGGGGCGAAGACAACGAAATCGCCTCCTCCCATGGGAGCTTCTTGAGTGATTCAGCCATCTCAGATCTTCCTCCTGCCAGGCGCACATTTCGCCTGACACATCTTGCATAGCTGACATAGCGTGATATCGGGACAACGGACAAGGGGATATACCCGACCAGGGTCGCGTTGATCCAGGTCAACACGGTGAAACGACGGATACCTTCTGGCCGGATCAGGGGTTCGGCAATCTGATTGCGAAGGTATTGCCGCCACTTGGCCGGCATTCGAGGCCCACGCTACCGCCGTGGGCCAGCGCTATGCCCCTCGCAATGAAGGGGCCGGGACGGATGCTCTCTTGGTGTCCAGTCTGTCCTGGAAAAAAGAGATCGAAAACCTTTGGCCGATCGGATTCGGGGATCGGGGCGCCGCGATCCGAAACTCGAATAACGCACCAACCGGGCTCGGTGGATAGAGAGACGTCCACCTGCTCTGCACCAGGCGATCTTCGGCCGGCACACATGAGAAGGCTAGAAATCGCTCGTTCGAGAAGACCAGCGTCGGCGCTGATCATGACGGTCGGCCATGGCATCTCGCCGATGTCCAACTCGACCGGATGGGGGGCGAGCATTGGCCTGATTCGATCGACCAAGGAGGTGAGAAAAGCGACGACGTCTAGCTCGGTCGGAATTGGGCGAATTGTCCCGCCGTCAATGTGAGCAATGCTCGAAAGATCAGCCACCAGCAATTCAGTGCGGCGCACTGCCGCGAGGATTGCTCGCAGGCTTTGCAGCACAGCTTCGTTCGTCAGCTTGCCACCCTGGCGAATCAGCCGTTCGGTGTGCAGACTGATTGCCGCCAGTGGGCTTCTCACATCGTGGCTCACCAGGTCGGCCATTACGTCGCGGGCCCGCTCTAGCTCCTTGGTGCGAGTGATGTCGAGGAAGTGATCGACTGCCGCAGCCACCGTACCGGTGGCGGGGTCGACGATTGGCGCAGCATTGCAGAGCAGAAAGATCACTCGGTTGCCGCTGCTGACCCTCATTTCGAGCTGCTCTACCGTCTGCCCCCGTAGAGCCCGCACTGCTGGCAGGGCATCCATGGGAATGGGGCGGCCGTCTGGGTAGCTGGGCGCAACTGTGGCGACAAAGGCAGCCAGGGAGATTCCCGGCGTCACTGGCATCCCGAATATCCGACTCATCGCCTCGTTGGCGACGACAATGCTCGGAGTTGGCGGCTCGACAACGCAGATGCCGAGTGGAGAGGAGCGCAGCAAGGTGGACAGGATCTCAGTAGTGCTCACGTTGCGCCTCCTCTGTATAGGAAGTAGCTGTCCGGCGCGCAACGTCAAGCTGGCGACCAAGGAGCCGCCGCAGAACAACTTGTCCAAGATATCGGCGCTGAGGCGCCCGCATGGCAAGGAGCGAGGCGAGGAGGGCGAATACTCTCGGTATGTATGCTAGGGAATCCGTCCTTCTTGACGGCAGACGGGCGCGTGCGACGAGGAGCTCGCTCGGTGCTGCTCTTCGAACACCCCCATTGCCCGATACTTCTGGTAGCGGGTCTCGAGAAGCTCCTTCCCGCTATGGCGGCACAGCTCGTCGAGGTGCCGCTCGAGCACTGCACGCAAGTTCTGCATCGTCTCGGCGGGACTGCGATGAGCTCCGCCAGGCCCTTCCTTGACGACCTCGTCGCAAATGCCCAGTCTCAGCAAGTCGCCAGCGGTGAGCTTGAGCTCGTGCGCCGCAGTGGCTGTCTTCGACTGATCCTTCCAGAGAATCGACGCGCAGCCCTCGGGCGAAATGACCGAGTAGATTGCGTACTCCAGCATCAGAATACGGTCTCCCATGCTCAAGGCGAGCGCACCGCCGGAGCCACCTTCGCCAATCACCGTGGCAATGAATGGCACCTCCAGAGTTGCCATTGCTTCGAGATTGCGGGCAATCGCCTCGGCCTGCCCCCGCTCCTCCGCACCCATTCCGGGATAAGCGCCGGGAGTGTCGATAAAGGTGAATATCGGCTTGCCAAATCGAGCGGCCAGGCGCATCAGCCGCAATGCTTTGCGATAGCCCTCCGGTCGCGTCATGCCAAAATTGCGCCGGACGTTCTCCTTGGTGCTCTTGCCCTTCTGGTGGCCGATCACCATGATTTCCCGATGGCCGAACCTGGCCATCCCAGCGACTATCGACTCGTCGTCGGCAAACGCTCGGTCCCCGTGCAGCTCGACGAAATCATCGAAGAGCGCCTGCACGTAGTCGAGAGTGTACGGCCGGCCTGGATGGCGCGAGAGCTGGACCTTTTGCCAAGCGGAGAGCTCGGCAAAGATCTCTTCGCGCAGCCGATTGGCCTTCTTTTCGAGACGACGAATCTCGTCGCCGAAATCGATCGGTCCAAACGAGAGCTGGCGAAGCTCTCCGATCTTTCGCTCGAGGTCCACGATCGGTCGCTCGAACTCGAGCACCTGTCGATCGTGCATGGTACGCTCAGTGCTCACTCTTGTCCTCCCGGCTCAGGGGTCGCGGTCGCGGTCGCGCCAGAGAGCAGCAAGTGGTGGTCTCGCAGTCGTTCGTGCAAGACTCCTCTTTCCTGCCCCCGGCCTCCGGCGGCGAGCCAATCTGCAAGAGAGCTAGTATCCACGACAGTTGCTCCCTTATACCACGTGACAGCCGGCTCTGATCTGAACCAGGCGAGTTGCCGCCGAGCATACTTTCTGGTGGCCCGCTTGATTCGTTCGATGGCCTCGGCCAGCCCGAGCTGCCCACCCACGTGGGCGCAAATCTCCCGGTAGCCGATGGCCGCCATTGCCCTCAACGAAGGAGAGAATCCGCGTGCCAGCAGCGCCCGAACCTCGTCGACCAAGCCCTCTTTCACCATCGTTTCCACCCGGGCGTCGATGCGCCTCGTCAGCTCGTCGCGAGGAGGATCGAGGCCGACCGACAACACCTGGTAGCGAGGTGGTGCCTTGCGATAGTCGTGACTCACCTGGTGCTCACTGATCGGACGGCCCGTCAACAAATACACCTCGAGCGCTCGAATAGTCCTGACCAGGTCGTGACGATCGATCTTGGCGGCAGCCCAGGGATCGACCGCACGCAGGCGCTCCCATAGAGATTCGACCCCGATAACTCTGGCCTCGGCTTCAAGGCCATCCCGCAGGTGGGGATCGGCACCAGGACCTGCAAACAGGCCATACACGAGCGCTCGATAGTAGAGGCCCGATCCTCCGGCGAGAACAACGCTCCGCCTTCGGGACGCAATGTCGACGATCGCCTGGTCAGCAAGCTCGACGAAACGGGCAGCAGTCATTGGCTCATCCGGTGGTGCTACGTCGAGCAGGTGGTGGGGCACCTGGCTTTGCTGCTCCAGCGTGGCCTTGCCGGTGCCAATGTCCATGCCTTGGTAGACCTGCTGGGAGTCGACCGAGACAATCTCGGCGTCGGCCTTCAACGCGAGCGCGATGGCGAGGTCGGTCTTGCCGGATGCAGTTGGTCCGACAATGGCGACTATTGGAATGTCCGTTCGCGAATCCTGGCTTCGATTCATGGTCATGGTCATGGTCATGGCCTTATCCGCGACCGAATCTCCGGGCGATCTCGGCGAGGCCGATACGCATGAGCACTGGCCGTCCATGGGGGCAGTGAGCGCGGAAATCCACTCGGTCCAGCGCCAGGAGAAGCGCTCGCGCCTCGTCGATCGAAAGCGTATCGCCCGCCCGTACCGCGGAATGGCAGGCGATCGTCGCCATCATCGCTTCGAGGCGTTCCTCTACTGCTCGCGACATGGCCAGGTTCGCCAGATCGTCGAGAACCTCCTTGACGGTGGTTATTGCCTCGGAGATCGGGAGATCGGCCGGTACTGCCTCGAGAGCAAAACTGCGTCCCCCGAACGGTCGGAGCTCGAAGCCGAACGAGGTGAGGGTCGCGACAGACTCCTCGGCAGCAGCAGCCTCGATTGGCTCGAGATCGAAAATCTGGGGAAAAAGCAGGCGCTGCACTCGCGGACGATTGCCCACCTGCGCTTCCTTGAGCCGTTGAAAATTGATGCGCTCGTGGGCTGCGTGCTGGTCGATCAGCACCAATTCTCCGGCACCTTCGCACACCAGGTACGTCCGCTGTAGCTGCCCGAGATAGCGTAGGCCAGCAAAGAAAGCCGAGCTCGCCGGCTCCTGATCTTGGTCCTGGTCTTGGTCTTGGGCTCGGGCTTGGACTTGGACTTGTCGGGTTGGGGCTCGTTCGGCTGGCACTTCGCCTTCGGTTGTAGTCGCACTGTGGATGCCAGCGCCGGCGCCAGCGTCGACACCGACACCCACGCCGACACCCACTTGGTCGCCCCCGCCTCGACCTTCGCGAGCACCTGCTGCTGCTGCTGCGGCGGCGGCGGCAGCGCCACCACCACCGCTGTCGGACTCGGGTCGCGACCTGGCTACTGCGCTGGCCGAGTCGCGAGGCCCAAAAAGCAGGCCAGCCGTTCCTTCGCCCTCGGAAGCCTTCCACCCGAGGAGAGAACGCTCGAGATGATCGTACTCGCCGACCAGTCCGCGCGCAGGCGGGGGACGATGCGGCGGAGCATTCGAAGCGATCGCGTAGACTGGGACTGGTGCGGCGCCGCCTGCACCTATCCTCGCTAGCCACGGTGCCCGCTTCAGGGCATTGGTTACGGCGCGGCGAACCGCCGCGAAGATCTCCTGCGGCCGGGCAAAACGCACCTCGAGCTTCTGGGGGTGCACGTTCACGTCGACGGTTCCTTCGGGGAGCTCGACCATGACGACCGCGGTCGGATAGCGCCCCGGCGGAACCAGACCTTCGTAGCCCATCACCACCGCGTGCATCAGCCCGCGATCGCGGATATAACGACGGCCAACGAAGAGCTCGAGCGAACGTGGCGTCGGGTGTGCCTCCTCGGGTGGGAGCACGTAGGTCGTCACCAGTATCCCGCCTTCCCGATGCTCGAGCTCGTGCACCTGCGACGCAAGCCGGCGACCAGCCAGAGCCCGAACCCGCTCGAGAAGCGATCGGTGCGGCGGCACATCGCTCACGATTTTGCCGTTGTGCC
>JAZDLZ010001101.1:0-3277 GCA_043801535.1 Pseudomonadota bacterium | reverse complement strand
ATGCCGATAAGGCGTCGGTCACCTACCGTGAATACGACGATCCAACCTACCGCAACGACGATCTTGGCTTCCGCTGCGCCATGACCCCCTGACCACCCTGACTACCCGGCAACCCCGTCCGGGCGGCACCACTTCTGGGCTGGCGGACGGCGCCGAGCTGGAGGCACTGGAGGCAATTGTCTACCTCCATGCCTGCCGGCGATCGTGCTATAGACCATTCCATGTCCTGTCTCCTGTCATCACGAAAGAGAACTCATTCTTGCGGTGAGCTACGGGCTGCCGACCTCGGCAAGGAAGTCGTCCTCTGTGGCTGGGTCTGGTCGCGGCGCGACCATGGCGGTTGTGTCTTCATCGATCTCCGCGACCGTTCCGGCATTACTCAGGTTGTCTTTCGCCCCGACGTCGACGCCGGCGCTCACGCGCTGGCCGGCGAGCTGCGCAGCGAATTCTGCATCGGTGTGATCGGCCAAGTCGCGTCGCGCGGCACCAATGTCAATTCCAAGTTGCCGACCGGCGAAATCGAGATCAACGCTTCCCGGCTGGAGGTCTTCTCGCGGGCCGAGACCCCGCCGTTTCCTATCGACGCCGAGATCGACACCAACGAAGCGCTGCGTCTCAGGTATCGCTACCTCGATCTGCGTCGCCAACCGTTGCAGCGCAATCTCATGATCCGTTCGCAGATGTACCAAATCGCGCGCGAGTATTTCTACTCCAAAGGCTTTCTCGAAATCGAGACCCCCTTCATGGTGAAATACACCCCGGGTGGAGCGCGCAACTTCCTGGTTCCCTCGCGGCTCAACCCAGGATGCTTCTATGCCCTCGCGGAGTCGCCGCAGATATTCAAGCAACTCTTCATGGTGGCTGGGCTCGAACGGTATTTCCAGATCGTCCGCTGCTTTCGTGACGAGGACCTCCGCCTCGACCGCCAGCCAGAATTCACCCAGATCGACCTCGAGCTTTCCTTTGCCGTCGAGGAAGACGTTCAGGATGCGGTCGAAGGCATGGTGGCAGCGCTGTGGAAGGGCATTCTCGGAATCGATTTGCCCAGGCCGTTCCCACGAATGGCCTATGACGAAGCGACGGAGCGATTCGGCACCGACAAGCCCGACCTCCGCCTCGATCTCGAGCTTGCCGACGTATCCGACCAGGCCCGGTGCTCGGGGTTCCAGATATTCGAGAAGGCCGTTGCCGCCGGCGGAATCGTCAAGGCCATGCGAGTACCAGACGGCGAGAAGCTGTCCCGCTCGATGCTCGACAGCCTCACCGTCTTTGCCAAGCCATACGGAGCCAAAGGCGTGGCATTTGCCCGCGTGCTGGGGGGCGGCGAATGGCAGGCGCCGTTTGCCAAGGCATTCACCGCCGAGGCACGTCAGGCGATCAACTCGCGCCTCGGCGCCCGTACTGGCGACGTCCTGCTCTTTGTCGCCGATCGCCGCAGCATTGCCGACGGAGCGATGGCCGCTATCCGCCTCCATCTCGGGGAAAAGCTCGGTTTGTCGAGGCAGCACGAGTGGCGTTTCCTGTGGCTCGTCGACATGCCGCTCTTCGAGAAGACGGACGACGGTTCCTTTGTTGCCGCCCACCACCCCTTCACCTCGCCGCGACTCGCCGATCTCGACATTCTCGAGAGCGATCCCGGCCGTTGCCGTGCCCGCGCCTACGACTTGGTCTTGAACGGGTTCGAGGTCGGTGGTGGAAGCATCCGAATCCATCGTCCCGACATTCAGGCCCGCCTGTTCAAAGCCATCGGACTGTCCAACGAGGAGGCGCGGGCGAAGTTCGGCTTCCTCCTCGAGGCATTCAAGTACGGGCCACCGCCCCACGGCGGGTTCGCGGCTGGCCTCGACCGTCTGGCCATGCTCCTGTGCGGCGCCGACTCGCTGCGCGACGTCATTGCCTTCCCGAAGACTCAGAAAGGCACCGATCTGATGTCCGACGCGCCAACCGCAGTTGCCGGCCGGCAGCTAGACGAAATCCACATCCAGCTCAAGCCCGAGGCTCAGGCCAAGCTTGCCGCTGCCGCTGCCACTACCGCTGCTTCTTCTGCTGCTTCTGCTCAAGGTGGAGGCGGCGGCGGTAGTGATGGCGTTCCTTCCTCCTAATGACTCTCGACCGTCGCCATGTAGACCATGAGTGAGCAGCTCGACCTGGTCGTGTGCGGCGGCGGCATTACTGGCGCCGGCATTGCTCGCGACGCAGCGCTCCGCGGCCTGCACGTTGCTCTCCTCGAAAAGGGCGACTTCGCCTCCGGGACATCGTCACGTTCTTCCAAGCTGATCCATGGCGGGCTGCGCTACCTGCAACACGGACACCTGCGGCTGGTATTCGAATCCACTGCCGAACGAGCGCTCCTGGCCAAGCTCGCTCCCCATCTGGTACGGCCTCTGCCCTTCCTGATTCCTACCTACCGCAACTCCAAACCAGGGTTTCTCACTCTCGACAGCGGGTTGTGGCTATACGACGCCCTGGCAGTGTTCCGCGCCCCGAGGCTGCACCGGACCTATCGAGCCGGCCGGGTCCGGATTCTGGAACCAACGCTCGCATCCAGCGAAATCACTGGTGGTCTCGAATACTGCGACTGCACGACTGATGACGCTCGCCTGGTTCTCGAAAACATCCTGCACGCTCGCGAGCTTGGCGCCGTGGTACGCAGTCACACCCGTCTCACCGGAGTCTCGCGGGACGGCCACGGAAGAATCGTGACCGTGCACGCCCGCAGCGAAATCGACGGAGAGGAGCTCGAGCTTCACACCCGTCTCCTGATAGTTGCTGCGGGACCGTGGACTGACGAGGTCCTTGCCGTCATTGGCACGCACACCGATGGAGCAAGCACCCGCAGACCGCTTCTCCGCCCGACCAAGGGAATCCACATCGTGCTCGAGCGCGAGCGGCTCCCGCTGTCACGGGCGCTCACTCTGTTTACCGACGACGCTCGGGTAGTGTTCTGCCTTCCCTGGAACGGACGAATCGTGGTGGGTACGACCGACACCGACTATGCCGGCAGTCCCGACTCCGTTGCTGCCGATGCCACCGACGTCCGCTATCTCTGCGACCAGGTGAACAAGCACGTATCCCTCGATCAGCCAATCGACCCTGTTGACGTGCTTGCCACCTGGGCAGGAATCCGACCGCTCATTGCCCCGCTGTCAACGCCAGCGGCGGTCCGGACCTCGGAGGTGCCACGCGAGCATGCGGTGATGGCTCTCGAGCCGGGACTCCTCGCAATTGCCGGCGGGAAGCTCACAACCTACCGGCGCATGGCCTGCGAAGCAGTGGA
>JAZDLZ010001098.1:0-6534 GCA_043801535.1 Pseudomonadota bacterium | reverse complement strand
TTCGAGCCCAAACCCGCGATAGTGACCACGAGCGCGGGGGGCCCCGTTGAGCTTTGCTCGACGGGGGGGCGGCGAGGGCTCGCAGCCGCCCTTAGTTGGCGGGGGGCCCCGTTGAGCTTTGCTCGACTTAGTCAGCGCGGTTCCTGCTTTGCCGAGTTGGGAGGTGAGAATGGCAGACCTTCACGAGCTACGAGAGAGCCTCAGCACCGAGACCTTGGACGTCAGGCGAGCGGTGAATTCGATCATCGAGGAGTTGAATGCGTACGACTGGTATCAGCAGCGGGTCGACGCGACCAAGGACGAAGAGCTCCGAGCGGTGCTTGCTCACAATCGCGACGAGGAGATCGAGCACGCGTCGATGATCTTGGAGTACCTGCGCCGAAAATCCTCTCTATTCGACACGAACCTCAAGCAGTTTCTCTTCACCACTGCCGACATCACGCTCCTCGAGGGCAAGAAGAACGGCGAGGGCACGCAGCGGCTCGCCATACCGCCGCTAGTAGCCACACTGGGCTCGCTACGCAAGAAGTAGAGGTTCGTTCGGCTGCGACACGAGAAGGCGAGGATTGGTGAGGCACACCCTCGCTGCGGTCCCTGTCCATTTGTTGCGCCTCGCAGGAGCTGCGTGCTACAGGATAGGTCTGGCATGCGGCAGAGTAGACGACGGCTTGCCCAAAGCAGGCGTGCTCGACTACGAAGCGCCCTGCGAATCTCGATCGTTCTGGGCGCTCTCGTAGCGATGAATATCTATGTGTTCTTTTTTCGGGGCGGCTCGTCGATCAAGGACATTCGGAAGGCTGCGCATCTGGCGCGGGTCGAGCAGAACCGGGAAACAGCGGTAGGGGCGGCAGCAGCAGCGGTGTCGGCCCGGGACGGGTCAGCGGCGGGCCTGCTGGCGGGCGTGATCGCGAGCCCGAAGAGATCAGGCGCTGCCCGTGTCGTCGAGGGAAGGATCAGAAAGGGCGATAGTCTAGCGGCGATTCTGGTGCGTGAATCGGTCGGCCGCGACGACTTCGAGGCATTGCTACGTTCTTTGCGCCCCGAGATCGATTTTCGCAGCATCAGAGATGGGCAGACCTACTCGCTCTATTTCGACGACAACGGCCAACTCATCGCCTTTGGTATTCGCCTTTCTCCGCAGCTCGGCTACCACGCCGAGCGAACACCGCACGGTTCGTTCCGGACCAGCAAGGTGGCCGAACAATCAGAACAACCGTGGCGTTCGCGCACCGGTTGATGCACTCTATAGTCATGCTTCGCTTGCTGCTTGGTGCCCTGAAAGGCCTCGCCATAGGATTGGCAGTCGGCTTTGCCGCCCACAAGCTCGGTCTTGGCGGAGCGTGGGGATACCTGGTATACGGCGTGATCGGCCTGATGGTTGGGTTGCTCGTCGGACGCCCGATCTGGGGACACTTGCTGGATCCGAAGGGGACCGTGTTCACGGCCATTCTCAAAGGAGCGTTTGGGTTTGGAATCGGGGTGCTGCTGTTCTTGTTGGGACGGCGGGTTCTCGGAAACCCCGTGCTCGACATCGCCGGTGAAGCGCGGCCTCTGACCGACTGGTCTATGGTATTTGGCGCAGCCGTCGGATTGCTCTACGGCTCCTGGGTGGAGATCGACGACGCCAAGACGGGTGAAAAGAAGGCGGGGGACAAGGCTGGCGACCAGGCCGGAAAGCGAACGAGCAAATGAACGAGCAAGTAGACGAGCGGCGTGAGCCGCGCCAAGTGTCACGTCACGGTGAGGTGCGTCGAGGGAACAGCCATCCAAGCAGGCGTTGCGCGCGCAGCACTGCTCGGACGACGATGAACACCGCCAGCGCCATGGCTGCCATGCACGCTCCGGTCGGAAGGGAGAGCACAAAGGACGCCCAGTAGCCGAGGAAGGCATCGAGCACCCCGAGCCCTGCGGCGATGGCCACGACGGCGCGAGCGTCGCGGGCGAGCCGGAGCGCACACGCGCCCGGGAAGACTGCGAAGGCAAAAGCGGGGAGGGCGCCCACGACCCGAGTACTCGTGGCCGCGGCCAGTCCCATTGACACGAAGAGCAGCACATCCAGGGAACGTACTGGTACGCGATGGGCGCTTGCAGTTTGCTGATCGAAGGCCGTGGCCACGAACGGTCTGGCCAATGCCGCGTGAATCAGGAGCACGGCGGACGAGACGATTGCGGTCGTTGCCATTTGCTCTCGTTCGATCGCGATAGCATTGCCGAAGAGGATGTCGTTCACGTCGTGGATTTCCTGCGGAATGTGGCCACCGATCAGCACGATCAGTGCCGACGAGGCGATGTAGACTCCGCCGAGCCCCCATTCGCGCGTGGTGCCGCGAGCCTCACGCATGAGACCCAGAACGATTGCACCCACCGCCGCGAACACTATCGCAAATATCTTGGGTGCCTCGAGGATCGAGCCGTGCCAGTCACCATCGAGGTTGTGGGCGACCAGGAAAGAGGCGACGACGCCTACTCCGGCGAGTTGGGACAATGCCGCGGGCAGGAACACGACGCGTCGCAGTATCGCGTGCACCCCGACTGCTGCAGCGGCCGCCGCCGACATGGTGGCGGCGATGACGATGTCCAGCCAGAGAAAGTGGCTTTGCAGGAAATCCATGTTGCTACCCGCGTCGACTCGTGGGCCTGATGATCTTCAGGCCTGCCCCCGAATCGAGCACCTCCATCTCTCGATTGTAGAGGCTCGTTAGCCGCTGGCTCGTCAAGAGCGATTGAACGTCGTCGATGGCGAAGATTTGTCGATCCTTGCTCATGATGGCTATACGTTCGGCATACTGCGCTGCCAAGGAGAGTTGGTGCGTTACGAAGACGACAGCCATTCGCTGATCCCTGGCAAAACGCACCACGAGGTCGAGAAGATCGCGTTCGGATGGAAGATCCATGCCTGCGGTCGGCTCGTCCAATACCAAGAGCTCTGGCTTGCGGACCAACGCGCGGGCAATGAGGACTCGCTGTTTCTGGCCGCCCGAGAGATCGCGAAACAACCGGCAGGAAAGATCCTCGACGCCGAGATCGGCAAGCGCGGATCTGGTCTCTTGCGCCGAGGCAAAGCGTAGTCGCGACCACCAGTGGCCAGGGCGACTGCCCATGCCGCCCATGGCCACGACATCGGCCGCGCGCAAAGGAAAGATCGGATCATGGCGGCCTCGCTGGGGAACAAAACCCACTCGGAGCCCTGGTTTGCGTTTGATCTCGCCGGCGACGGCCGGGCGTATTCCGAGCATCGTAGAGAGCAGAGTCGATTTGCCTGCTCCGTTCGGTCCCACCACGGCAAGGGTGTCACCGCCGGCAATCGCGAAACTGATGCTCGCCAGGATCGGCCTATTCTCGTAGCCGATGGCGACGCGATCGAAAGCGACCAGGAAATCCCCTCGGCGCTGGACCTGCTCGCCGGTGCCACTACCGTCGACACCGGTGCCGTCGGGCAGGCAGGTGCTGCCGTTCCCGCCGTTGCTGCGCCTGCTACTCATCGTGCAGCTCTGGGATACAGTACGTTCCATCCCCAATCGTTTCGGTTGTTCCTTCCTCGCAGGGGCAGACACCTTGTCCCGGGCACCGGCATGCAGCGTGGTCGTGCTCTTCCTCCCCTTCAGTGCCTTCGACCTCTTCGTCGGCGACGCAGACTTCGTCGATCTCGTCGGGAGTCACGCACGTATCACCGTCAAAAAGGTACCCGCTGTCGCAGTGGCAGTGCCCATCGTGCTCGGTTCCATGGGAACCGCAATCCAGTGGCTTCGTTCCCTCGCTTCCTTCCTTGCCGCAGCCCGTTGTCGCCAGCACCAGCGTCGCCAGTAACAAAGACGCAAAGGCAATCATGACCGAATCGGCGCACAGCGGTCGGGTCGGGATCGCGGAATGAGCTGATCCGTTGCCAGGCAATCCCCTGATCCCTGATCCGGCGCTAGCGCGCCTCAGGACCACCCCTCCGCCCCTCCTCTCCGAGGAGGGGAACCGCGGCGCGTCATCTCCCGGGCGACCACCAATTGGGTGCAGCGCCGCGACTCGCTCCGCGCGGCGAAGCCGCGCTGCGCTCGTGGTCACTATCGCCGTTTTAGGGCTGATCGAGACAGGCCTCCTGACTTGACCACCTCGCGCGGCATATTCTTTTGCTTTCATGGACTTGGGCATTGGGCAATGCGCCGAGGTTGGCGAGGACACTGGAAACACGGTAGTACCTCCTACTGGGTAATGGCGTTGACGATCGCGCCGACGACGTCGGCGTACGTACTGGTACCGTCCGCTCCGACCATGGTCGGTAGAACCACTAGCTTGGCCCCGGACTTTTGGGCGAAGACTCTCGACAATTGCGTCGGATAGAACGATTCCTGAATCACATAGCGAACATCCTGGCCTTGCACTTGGCGGATGAGACTCGCCACGTGATTGGGGCTTGGCGGAATGCCGGGCTTGGGCTCGAGCGCACCTGCCTCCACGTAGCCCGCGTAGTCGAGCAAGTAGACCCAGCTCCGGTGGTAGACGACGACTTTGGTTCCTTTCCTTGCGTCGAGCTGTGCTCGCCATTGCTGCATTCGCGCCTCGAGACGGCGAACGAAATCGAGAGCTCCGCTCTGGTAGCCGCTCGCATTGCCCGGGTCGATGCGTGCGAGTTTTTGCGCGATTCCGTTGGCAAGTCGAATGCCATTGCGAGGGTCGTTCCAGTAGTGTGGATTGCCGCCGGGATGGATGTCACCCTTCGAGCGATCCGCTGCCTGAACCTCCATTGGCGGGATCAGGGTCGAACAATCGAGGTAGCCATCAGTGCCTTGCTGGATTCTCGAGTTGCGCGCGGCGACCAGAAGCGGGGGAAGCCAGCCCGCCTCGAGCTCCATTCCTGCCAGGAGCACCAGATCGGCCCGGTTCAACGCAACCACGAAGCTTGGCTTGGCGTCGAGGAAGTGCGGATCCTGGGTGGGTCGCACCAGCGACGTCACGTCGACCCGCTCGCCGCCAACCTCCTTGGCAATCGCGCCAAGATCTGGAATCGTCGTGACAATCCGAGTCCTCGCCTGGAGCACTGCTGGCACAAGCAGAACCAGTGCGACAGAAAAGGATCCGAGAAGTCCAAGGAGCGTCTTCGTAGTCGTAGTATTGGTATTAGTAGGCATGGGCGCCATGAGCTCCGGCCGACACTTCGAGTTGAAGGAGGACGATGTGGTTGCTGGCGAGACCCTCCACACGTTCGAGGCTGTACTGGAGCCGAGCTCGGGAGAAGTGGCTAGGCATGAAGGTCACTGCCACGCTGGCACGCTCGGCGTTCAGACCGAATCGGGCGCGGCTGTTCTGCTCGCCAGGCGGTGCGCCGGCAAAGCGTCGCCATAGCTCGGCCCGAATTGCGGTCTCCCAGCGCTTGTCGATGCCAAGGATCACGTCCAGGTAGCCGCCGGCATCCCTCCATAGATCGTTTGGCGCTTCCATTTCTCGGAGCCAGGATTCGAGGAGTAGCGCCACGTACTTGTAGCCAGTCCGTCCGAGGCCGATTGGTCGCCATTTGAGGAAGAAATCGCCGCCAAAGGCGTATGACCGGTTGCCAACTTCGGGACCGATCGCCGACGGACCAACCAGCGCGTTCGCACCCACCTGGAAAGCCCAGTCGTCCGAGATATCGAAGAATTGGACGATGCGCAGCGGAAAGAGAAAGTCCGTCAAGCCTGGGTCGCCAGCGTCGTCTGCTGGCTTGGTTCTGAAGGCGCCGCCCTCGCCAACTTGCAGCGCTCCCGAGATCTCGAGATACCAAGGGAGTGGCGCCAGCCACGAAAGCTCGAGACCCGGAGCGCCAAGCCCTTCGGCGCCGAACAGGAATTGGTTCGAGAGCGGGTGCAGGACGAAATGCCACGAGTGAGGGTGAGTCGGATTGTGACGGCCCAGCCTGGAGAGAAATCGGCCACCGCGAAGCTGAAGGCTCGACGGGAGCGATAGGGTGGTGAAGTAGATCTCCTCGAGGTGCAGATGCGCGAAGCAGAAGGCCAAATCGAGTCGAAAATACGGATCGACGTTGGCCGATGCTGCCAGCTCGGCACCAGTAACAGCGACGCCGCTCGAGGTCGGTGCGTGCCCTCCCAGATGAATTCGGTTGCTCTCCGTGAAGTACGAGCCAACGGTGTCGAGGATGAGCGAGATGGATGGGTTCATCTCGTTGCCGACGAGCTCTCTGCCGGCAACACTACCGGCAGTATCGTTGGGTTGGGACGAGAGAAACGCCGGCGGTGCATTCTCTTCGGCCGCGATCGCAGGTCGGGCGAACACCCCCAACACCCCCAACACCCCCAACACCCCCAACACCCCCAACACCCCCAACACCCCCATGGCTCCCATAGCAACTCCCATGACTCCCGGGTTGGACAAGAGCTTTTTCTCGATGGCGCTCATTTGCGTCGCGATGCCTCGGCGTTCCTGCCAGAGCAGCTCCCGCACATCCCGCTTATGGTCAGCTCGTGGCTCGCGACGACAAAGCCAGGCGGCACCAGACGGTCGACATTGCCTGGACAACCATTGAGATCATAGGTTCGGTCGCAGCGCTCACAG
>JAZDLZ010001097.1:0-2779 GCA_043801535.1 Pseudomonadota bacterium | reverse complement strand
GAGACCGGATACTGCTCAAAAAGTCGGATCCCATCACGGGCTACCTGTCCGTCGATCCGAGTGGCCGGCGATTGGCGGTCCCAGTTGGGAATCAGGTTGTTCTCGTGGATTCGGAGAGCGCCGAGACGGAGGTGCTCGCTCGCTGCTCGGGCGAGGCCGTGCGAACGGCGTTCAGTCCGGACGGACGGCTCGTGGCAGCCACCTCTACCGACGGAACTGTCCAGCTATGGCAGGTGGAACCTCGCCTGCCCCACTGGCGTGCGCCAGTGCTCCTGCCAGCGGGATCGACGCTGTTCTCCCACCGCGGATGGGTCAGCCTCGATTCTCTCCACACGCCAGCCGAGCGTCCGAACACGGCGTGGGCGTGGGCGCGGGCGATCGAAGAGCGTGGTGTGACAGGGGAGGCGGACTCCAGCGGAAGGCTCCTCTGCCTGCAGGCTGCCGGCGAACAGCTCGAGCGGTGGGATCTCGACGCCGATTCACTGATTGGCAGCGAGAGCGTGCCCGGCATCGACGGTCTGGTGGCGTTGCCGGACGGCTGCGCGAGCTTGGCTGGTGGAGAGGTGCGCGTCCATCGGTACGGAATGGCGAAGCCACTCGGGTTGGCGGAGGCCACTGTCCTCGGCGGCGACGGTAGCGAGCTGCTGGTCGTCGCCGGGCAACGGTTGCTGGTCATTGATCCGTCGTCGGGCTCGACGGAAGCGACCCATCCGGTGAATCGCGGGGTCTCCGTGGTCGGAAGGATTGGCGATTCGTTCGTGCTGGGATACCAGCAAGGGCAGGTCGAGCTCTTGGCCTCCCGAGGGGAGACTGGCGCGTCCTGCTCGAGCCACTCATTCAAGGGTGCGCCGTCGTGTGCGGTCACTCGATTGGTGGCTGGTCCGGCGGGGACGCTGGTGGGAGGCTACGCCGACGGCACGGTCATCCTGTGGACACTCGCCGACGGCGCCGTCCTCGAGTCGACAAAACTGCACGGAGCGATCCGGCATGTGCGCTATTCCGGCGGCAAGTTGTTCGCGGTGAGCGAGGTAGGGCAATACCTCGTTTGGGATTTGCGTGCTTTTCTGGAAGGCTATTGCGAGCTGATGCGGCAGGTGTGGCGAGCCATTCCCATCGTCTGGGAGAATGGTTTGCCTGTGCACCGAGTATCGACCCAGGAGCATCGCTGCGGGTCGTTCTGGAGGATGTGACGGAAGGAAGACATGAGCCCATTGTGTCAACCAGTGCGCGCTCGAGACCGGCACCAGACCGGCGCTGGTTGCGACGACTCCCTTGGCCTCCAGCCAAGCAGTTTTCGACTGTCGCTGCGAAGAGTTGCTTCGGCCGTGAGCACCGTCGCCATCCCCGAGCTGGTGCGAACGAGGTCATCGCCGGAAGAGTGGGCAACGCATACCGACACTGCTGCAGTGACACTGCTATATCGATAATCGATACGTGTCGCTGGATTCGTGCCGGCAGTTCACGCTAGGATGGCCGTGTCCGGCCCTCGTAGCCGGGGGCACGGCAAGCAACCACTCGTGCCAGCAGACTCGGAAAGGTGCGGCAGATGCTCGACTGAATCCTGGGCGCGCAAGCGGAGCGAGCCTGGCGTGGCGCAGGTTGCAGCAACTAGCCACGGCTGCCTGGTCCTGACCGGTGGTGGCCGGGCGATCCTGCTCGGGAGTCCGGCCGGCACCGCGGCGGTGCGCGAGCTTGCCGGCAATGCCAGCGCCATCGCCGTTCAGGCTGGCCGGATGCTGATTGCCAGCGCCAGGAAAGTGCTCGTGCTCGCCGGCGAGAACGGAAGCCAGGTAGCCAGCCTGCCCGTCGAGCAGGGCGCGAGCGCGCTGGGCCTTGTCGGCGGTGGTCGCCTGCTGGCGGTGGGCTACGACGCCGGAGACCTCGAGCTCGTGCCGGTCCAACCCGGCACCGTCAAGCCGGCCTTCAGCTTCGAGGAGACCATTCCCTCCTCGGTGGAGCGAATCAGCGAAGGCCCGCGCCAGACGCTGATTGCCGGCTATGCGAGCGGCGACCTGGGTATCTGGAGCCTGGAGACTGGCAAGCGGCTGCGTCACTTCAAGCTGCACGGCCCGATCATTCACCTCCTCGTCGACAGCGAGACTCGCCGCCTCTACGCCGCCACCGAGGTCGGCGACTACCGGGTGATCGATTTGGCCGCGCTCTACCAGGACTACTGCGAGCTCCTCGCCGATGTATGGAGCAACGTCCCGGTGCTCTGGCAGGCAGGCATTCCCGCCCTTGCCCCGCCGCCCGCAAGTCATCGCTGCCCAGCCAGCTCGCCTCTACAACGGCGATAGTGACCCCGAGCGCAGCGCGCGGCTTCGCCGCGCAGAGGGGGGCCCGTTGAGCTTTTCTCGACGGGGGGGGGGACGGCGCAGGGCGCGCTGCCGCCCGCATGCCCCGCATCGCCAGCAATAGCATTCCACATCCTCGTCGAGTGGCGCGGCCAGCCACGAGCCACTCGCAGTGTGCTGCCTGCCTGCCTAATCCGATTGACTTGGAATCTCGGCGCCCTGGGACGCTGTCGTCTTGCCGCGCGGCAAGGGGACCAGCGCTGTCCGGGCACGCTCGATTTCTTCGGCGACAGCATCCCCGGCTACCACGCTTTCGACGATGATCGGCACTTGTCCGTCAAATAGCTCGATGAGGCGCATCTGCCATCGGCAACGCTCACGGCATCATTGCCCCCAGCGATGGCTCAACGTAGAGTAGGTGCGTTGACCGAGGGGCAGCCGTTCACTCCCTGCCGAAGAAGGAGCCAGTCAATGCGGATACTGCA
>JAZDLZ010001085.1:0-7353 GCA_043801535.1 Pseudomonadota bacterium | reverse complement strand
CTCGAGCCGGAGTTGCCGCCGAGGAGCAGGTAGGCACCAACGCCGATCGCGACAATGGCTGCCCCGATCGTTGCCACCATCCGCCGTGCCCGCCGCGAGAGTCCATGGATGGACAGCCTTGGCAGCACTGCTTCACCTACGTCGGAGGTCGCCCGCGGTGGGAAGTGGCTCGGGCACTTCCAGTGCTCCAGAGGGACCGTAGTCTACGTCGAGGTATTCGTCAGGCGAACAGCGCCGCTTTTCGTGCGTCGCCCGGTCGGAATGCTCTGAAACACAGCGGGGCTCTGGATCAACGCGACCCTGGTTAGTCGAACACCCCATGGAGATAGAACTTTCCGTCGCTGCGGTCACGGTAGAGCCAGTACCTGGCTCCGTCCTCGGTCTCGATTTCGTAGTAGTCTCGGCGGAACGGAGAATCAGTCCACCATTCTCCCTCCAGGCGGGTTGGTCCTCGGAAGGCGACTATTCGACAGCAGGCGTCACCGAGGTGAATTGCCTGGGGCTTCACTCCTTCGTTCCTTTCCTCCTCGTTGCAATCCACTCTGATCTCGCAAGGAGGCTCGAGAAGACGAAGCACAAAGGCGCTGCTCACTAGTGCTGGGATGACTCTCGGCAAAGAGTCATTTCCCTCGGTGCCAGTGCGCCGGCTCGCCTGTCTTTGGGGGGCACGAGCAACAAAGGGTACTTTCTCGAAGGCACCTTCGGGACGGTAGGAATCGACGAGGCGAGCGCCAAAAGCTGCTCCCTCGCCGAAAGCAGCTCGCAGGCGAGTGACCGTTCCATCGAGCACCTCTGCCGAAGGCATCAATCTGTCCAGCAGATCGAGCGTCTTCTCTTCCAGCACCGCTTCTTCGACCACGCTGACGCTGGCAGAAAGCACTGGATGAGCGAGCTGTCGTTCCGAGAGATGAACGCGGAGAAGATCGAGGAATGTTTGCCAGGATGCAGTCGAAGCTCCTGGCGCGAGCGTTATCTCGCTCTTCTCGCTGGCAGCAGCTCCGGTCAGGACGACGACGACCTTGGCGGCTGCCTGACCGCGACCGCGCAGCCTCTTCACTGCCCGCTCCAGCAATGGGCGGACAACGAAAAGAAGAGGCTGAAGCTCGGTAACCTCTCCCTCCAGCTCGCCGTGCTCGGAGATCTTGCTGGTTGGAGTGAAGGGATGAAGCGGTGTCGGATCCGCCCCCCTGGCCAGCGTCTGCAAATCAATGCCTTCGCGAGCCCAGCGCCGGCCTACCGAAGGAGGAGGCAGAGCAGCAAAATCGCCGAGCGTGTGCACGCCTAGCAATTGCAGAGTCCTCGCGACCTCGCTATCCAGCGGCAGCAGACCGAGATCGATTGGCGCCAAAAAGCGCGCTGACCGACCTGGCGGTACTAGCTTTACCGAGGTCTTGGGAGAAATCTGGGTAGCAGCCCAGGCGGTAAACTTGTCATCGGCTATTCCGACCCGTCCAACCAGACCTTGCAAGGCCGCCGTTTCGAGGATGAGCCGGCCAAACGAGGAGCCACTCGATCCAGGCGGCACCCGCAGGTAGACCACTCCTTGCTGCTGGATGTCGACGGTTGGAGAGAGAGTGAGCAGATGCTCGCCGAGCGCCCGCATGGTGTCCTGGTAGGCGGGCTTGTTGGCCTTGAGCAACTGGATAGTCGGCGCCGCGGCGCGAGCCTGGGTAGCCGTCATTCCGATCTTGACCCCGCCATCGCGCGCTTTGCGCGAGCAGGCAATTATCTGGGGAATCCTTTTCTCTGTCTCGTCCAACACGGCAAAGACCACGCTTTTCAGGTGCGGGGCAGCACGCGCGTGAGCTTGAACGACAAAGCCAGGCAAATGGAGGCAGGCAATCCTCATGGTTTCCCTTTATCCCAATCCCGATTCCAATCCTAACCCGTATCCCGGTCCTGTCCCGGCCAATAGCTCGATGCTGGTTCCCGGCGGAGCTCCTCCGCCTTATCTCGGTTATGCAACCGCACGGCAGACCTCCTCCGCACAGCTTGTCGAGCGCAGGCCAGCCGGTGACCAATCTCTCCGTTGCCGACGGCGCCAGGACAGCCGATGTCCCGGTAATCCGGCGTAGGGCATCCTTGAGCTCGGCAAGTTTCTGCGGGGAAGGCATGACCATGACTAGTACCTGTACTGTACTGGTCAGTATACTGCCCGTCCGTTCAGTATCAAGCCGAGTCCATCAATGTCTTTCCGATCGCCTGTGCTATCATCCCCAACTGCTATTTGTCCGTTGGTTTCTGGTCGAGACAGTCTCGGTAGGAAGGTCACCATGTTCATCGTGCGTCGCACCCTCGTTCTCGCGCCTGCACTTGCCCTGATTTGCCCGGCACTGTGGGGATCTTTTTCCTGTGGGGCTCACACACTGGTCGAGTGCTCGGACGTCATTCCCTGCCCAGCAGGAACGACCTGCAACGGCTTCGGGGTCTGCGAGCCGATCTGGGAAGGAGATGGACCTGTGCTCGATGCTCGTCACGATGCCGCCATTCCGGACGATTGCGGCGACGGCATTTGTACTGGCGAGGAGAGCTGCGCGAGCTGCCCGGAGGACTGCGGCGAATGTCCTTCCTGCGGTGATGGAGAATGCCAGCCTCCCTCGGAGGACTGCGCTTCCTGTGCCGCCGACTGCGGCGAGTGTGGCTCCTGCGGTGACGGCTCCTGTGGGGACGACGAGGACTGCCTGGGCTGTCCCCGGGACTGCGGCGAGTGTCCGAGCTGCGAGCACGACGTCTGCCTGGTCGGAGATCGTCTTGTCCAGGAATGCAGCCCGTGCGCCATGAAAGTCTGTGCCAGCGATCCGTACTGCTGTGCCATAACCTGGGATGCTCCGTGCGTGCTGGTTGCGACACTGAGCTGCGACGGTGAGTGCGAGCTGTGCGGCGATCGGGTCTGCGAGCCTGGCTTTGGCGAAGACTGCAAGACATGCGCAAGCGATTGCGGGAATTGCTCCTATCAGTGCGGCGACGGAGTGTGCGATGACACCGGCGACGGTTGGGGTGAAAGCTGCATTTCCTGCCCACTCGACTGTGGCAAATGCTCGGAAGTGTCCTTCTGTGGCGACGGCCTTTGCACGGATACCGAGTCACCGTGTACTTGTTCCGACGACTGCGGCGAGGAATGTGCCTGCACGCACGACGTGTGCGAACCAGGAACGGCGCTTGCCGCCAAGTGCGATCCCTGCGTGCAACGGGTCTGCTCGGACATTCCCAGTTGTTGCCAGTCCAATTGGGACGATCATTGCGTGGAGCTGGCTACCGGCATCTGTCTGGCGCCGTGCCCGGAGTGCGGCGACCGGGTGTGCAGTAGACCGTCCGAGGACTGCGATTCCTGTCCGTCCGACTGTGGCGCGTGCCCGAGCTGTGGGGATGGAATCTGCGGCGTGGACGAGGGAGCGTGTGTCTGTCCCGTCGACTGCGGGCCATGCGAGTGCGCCCATCCGCTCTGCTTCAGTGGAAAGCCCCTCGACGCCGAGTGCGATCCCTGCGTACGCGAAGTGTGCGCCGTGGACTCCTACTGCTGCACCAAGGCTTGGGATGACTTCTGCGTCGGCTATGCGGTCGTTGGTTGCGGGCTGAGTTGTGGTTCCTGTGGCGACGGGACCTGCGACCGCGCCGGCGGCGAGGATTGTGCGAGCTGCGAGCTCGACTGTGGCTCCTGCCCGAGTTGCGGGGATAGAGTGTGCGACGATGGGGAGGAGTGCGAGGACTGTCCCGCAGACTGCGGAATCTGCGGTCCGGTCTGTGGAGACGGGGCCTGCGATGCGCTCGAGAGCTGCCTGGTCTGTGAATCCGACTGCGGCGCATGTCCGCCGGTGTGCGGTGACGGCGAGTGCGCATTGCCAGAGGACTGCGATCGTTGTCCCGCCGATTGCGGCGAGTGTGCGTGCGGGAACGGCCGGTGTGACGGTCAGGAGAACTGCGAGAGGTGCCCGAGGGATTGCGGGCAGTGCGAGCTCCGTTGTGGCAACGGTTTCTGTGCTCGACGAGAAAACTGCATCAATTGCCCGCACGATTGCGGCGAATGCCCGGTGCGCTGCGGTGACGCCAAGTGTCAGCAAGGCGAGAGTTGCGCTCTTTGTCCGAAGGACTGCGGCGTGTGCTGGCCTGTGTGCGGAAACCTCGAGTGCGAGCCGCTGGAGAGGTGCGTCATCTGTGCCGAGGACTGTGGCCTTTGCCCACCGGTGTGCGGTGACGGCGAGTGCACGCTACCAGAGAGCTGTGCGTCCTGCGAGAGGGACTGCGGAGCATGTCCGTAGTCATCAAGAGTGATTCAGTCGTAATTCTGTCGAGGAGCCCGCTATCTCCCTACTGCCGGAATCGATACCAGGACCGCGGCAGCAGTCTCACTGAGGCAAGCTGCCGAAAATTCGTCAAGGGCGGCCGGTACGAGCGCCGACTGTCCATACGTCAGAGTGATTGGCGAGTCGCTGCTGTCGCGGCTGCCGCTGCAAATTTCCAGCTGTCCGGCGATGACGTGAATCGTCCGTGGCCAACCGACCGACGGCAGCATCGCCATTTCTCCTCTGGCAAGGTCGAGTCGATCGACGACAAACAAGCTGTTCTCGACGAAGCGACACAACCTGCCGCCTGCGATCTCGAGCTTGCGTCCGCTCGCGTAGAAGCTCGCCCTTTCTCTCGGCTCGACGCTCATTGATTCGAGCGCCAGCTCGATATCTAACCGTCGCAAAGGGAAACGGGCGTTATCCCAGACGCGATATGTCGGTCCTGGCCGTCGGATTTCCAGCATCAGGATCTCCTTGCCCTCCGGATTGCCCAAGGCATGGACCTCGGCGTCAAGGTTAGCCGACAAAGGCACTCGTGATGACTCCGACCACGATGACGGCGAAGGCGAAGGCGACTGCTGAGTGACGTTGGCGATGACTTGACCAGCAACGACTGGCACTTCGTTCAAGAGATCGAGAACCTGCCAATACCGCCGGCGCAGGAAATCGAACAGTCTCGCCAGCGACGGTATCGAAGGGGAGGCCAGGCCGAGCTCGGTCGCGAGCTCGGTCGCGATACTGGTAACCGCGTCCAGGGAGTCGACAGGACCGGATTTGCACGTTGCCACAAGAGATGACAGCACCTCGTGCAGCCTGTCTTGATTCCGCGCGCAGCTCCCTTTGTCGCCGAGCACCAGGAGCAGCTCTTCTTGGGCTCTCCGTCCCTCGAAGACCAAACTGGCCAGTTGCCGGCGTGAGACACTCCGGCAGAAACCGAGCCGAATCGTGGCACCTTCGTCGGCGTCGAGAATCACGTAGACTTCGGGGTGGCCCGGCGGGTGGACCTGGACCGACAACAACTGCTTGACATCGAGGAGCTTGGGCAGAAGAGGGATCTCGCACCCGTTGGCAGCAACGAAGTCCTCTCCCAGGATCGGCACTCCTGCTTTCCCTAGCAAGTGAGGCAGGCCCATCTCGGAGCCATCGGCTAGCTTGACGATGCTGGGATGCACCCTGGCCTCGGGGTCTCCTTGAAAGCAGCAGAGCTCGAAGGACTCACCCCAAGGCAGATCACGTTCCCCTACCGAGCCTCCGATGCCTTTGAGCTCGACAAGGCGATTACCTCCCCAAGGTCTCTCCACCAGATTGTCTGGCTTGATCCGCAGGACGTTGCGCGCGACGAGCTCGATTGCCTGGGAGTCGCCGTCAAGAACGGCGTCAGCCAGAGTCCTTTCTCCGATCTTAAACATGACAATCCAGCCTTTTACCAGCATCGCCAGCGATGAGCTACCACCGGCGACCACCGGCGCGATCGTGGGCATGCAATGTAACCCACGAAAATGGCGGCTCTTCTAGCACACGGGGCTTCCCGCTGAACAGGCAGTGCCTAGGCATGCACCTGCAGCAATGCAGCGAAGACCACAACCGACCAACCAACCGAGCACACGTGAGCATAGCGCGGCTCACGCCGCAACCAAACGTCCGCTCAACCACTGCTCCATCCATCGAGAAGAAAGGCAGGGAGATGCACAACGCCGACGCCAGTAGCGCCACCGTTTCCAGGGACAGTAGCCCAAAGAGAGCCGCGTCGCTGCTCGGGACGACAACGTCGGCGCCGAAATACAGCTGCCGGCACGGCAGCAGCGGGGAGCGGGACTCCGAGACAGAATCGAGCACTCCGGTCGCTGATGCCTACAGCGAAGGGATTGTCTTCTCCCAACGCGAGAGGGAATTCGCCTTCTCGGTAGCAATGAAATACCTGAAGGATGAAGACGAAGCCGCAGACGTAACCCAGGATGCCCTTCTCCTCGCCTTCCGGCATCGTGCCTCTTTTCGCGGCGACTCCCAATTCACCACCTGGCTCTATCGAGTAGCTGCCACTGCGGCGCTCATGCACCTGCGCCGCAAGCGACGCATGCCCAAGGAGCTCGCCCCACGCGAAGACGAGGACTCGGACCACGACGACAGCGAGGCCATCCAACAGATCTCGGCACCAGGCCCGTCGCCCGAGGAAGCGCTCGCGATCCGAGAAGCTGTTGCCTGCGCCTGGTCTCGACTCGTTCGCATGGGAGAAAAATACGGCGACGTCTTTCTCCTGCGTTTCCGCGACGGATTCTCCGAGTTGGAGATCGCCGAAAAGCTCAACCTCAACGTCACTACGGTGAAAACGCGTGCCTACCGGGCAAGGGCAGCGCTCCGCGCCGAAATCGAAGGCGCAACTTCATAGCGCACGGGGCAGGGCCGGATACCAGTCCCCGGGGTTAGGTCTTGCAGCAACTCTTGCGAGCCGGCTAATAATACGGCCATATGTTCCCAGCGAAGGGATGGTCATGACGCCCACCGACAAGAAAACGCCCGAGCGAAGGTACGAGACTCTCTCTGGCCTACCTCTCAAAGCCATCTATCGACCACAGGATCTCCTCGAAAACAACTGGTCGCCCGAGGAGAGCCTAGGAGAACCTGGCCAGTATCCCTTCACCCGCGGCGTCCACGAAACCATGTACCGCGGCAAGATCTGGACGATGCGGATGTTTGCCGGGTTTGGCTCTCCCAAGGACACCAACCGGCGTTTCCACTTTCTTCTCGAACAAGGACAGACTGGTCTATCGACCGCATTCGACATGCCCACCTTGATGGGCTACGACCCCGATCACTCGCGGTCCCGCGGCGAGGTTGGACGGGAAGGCGTCTCGATCGCTTCGCTCGACGACATGGAAGAGCTCTTCGCCGGCATTCCTCTGGATCAGGTCAGCACTTCCATGACGATCAATGCTTCGGCATCGGTGCTCCTGGCCCTCTACGTCGCGGTCGGGAAGAAGCAGGGCGTTCCAGCGAGCCAGCTCCGCGGCACGCTACAGAACGACATGCTCAAAGAGTTCATCGCCCAGAAGGAGTGGATCTGTCCGGTACG
>JAZDLZ010001013.1:0-2599 GCA_043801535.1 Pseudomonadota bacterium | reverse complement strand
GACAGCGATGGTGGCAGTTTGCACGGCCGAGACCTGAACTCCGAACGGCCATCGAAGCGTTCAGGCGTGTGTTGGTCTGCTCGCAGACTAGCAAACACAGGACAGCGGTCTTCGTTGACTCCGACCAAGTGTTCAGTACGAAGGTAGTAGTTTTCGCCTTTGACTCTGTTGTCAGTCTGTGTCTCTTTCAGTCCCGAGTTCATTCTGAGTGGGGCCTGTTTCTTGGATCGAGCCTTGAAGATAGGCCTGTCTACACGCCTTTAGACTGTTTTGACACCTTCCCTTCGCCGGTCGGCTGGGAGTGCAACTCAGCGCTGAGCGAAGCGGGACGTCGGTACGACGACTTCCGCGCCGCCCTGATGGTCCGGAACAACGAGGGCCTCACGAAGACCTACAACCGGTTTCACGACCCCGACGAGCGAGACCCCGACATCCTGAAGCTCCGTGACCTGCACGACGCCATGGACCGCGCCGTCCTCGACGCCTACGGCTGGACCGACATCCAGCCCCGGTGCGAGTTCATCCTCGACTACGAGGACGATGAGGAGGAGACGCCGGGCAAACCGAGCAAGCGCCGCAAGCCCTGGCGCTACCGCTGGCCCGACGACATCCGCGACGAGGTCCTCGCGCGACTGCTCGAGCTCAACGCCAGACGAGCGGAAGCAGAAGAACTGACCGTAGCGACCAGGTGTGAATCCTTCGACCTAGGCAAGAAGAGAGGAAGGCATCAGAAGACCAGGCATAATGGCCCGCTACTCGCCTAGGTGACGTCGCGGATTGAGGCGTTCACCGATTTCGGCGTCAAGGTAGACAGTGAGACTCTCGACACTCGCATCGCCGTCGAATCTGCGTCTTGCCTGGCGCAGAATCACCACAGGTGGAAACTACCAGTACCAAAGGTTCTTCCGCCATCTCTATTATGCGTACGAGATCGCGCTTGAAGAGAACCTTCGCGATCTTAGAGCGCGGATTCTCTCCCACGCATGGGAGCCACACCAACCTGACCGGGTCTACGTTCCAAAGCCCTCGGGACTGCAGCGCCCGCTTACGCTTCTGTGCATTGAGGATCAAATTGTTCTGCAGGCACTGGCAAGCGTGGTTGCCCGTCAGACGCGAGAGAGACGCCAACCATTGCTCCTTCGCTGCGTCTTCAGCAACGTGCCAGAGAAGCCAGGGAGCATCTTCTTCCTACGGGATTGGCATCAGACCTACTCTGCGTTCAGCCACAAGGTAGAGCAACACTATGGGAGCGGGCTCAGGTGGGTAGCGGATTTTGATCTTGCTGCGTTCTACGAGACGATCTCGCACGAACTGCTTCTCCGCACTGCATTCCCCAGGCTGCAAGACACCGCCGACGTCGTTTGGATCAAGAAGTGTCTCGGCGCATGGACTTCCGAGCGGGCAAAGCACGCGACCGGCCACGGTCTTCCCCAGGGTCCGATTGCGTCAGCCCTGCTTGCAGAGGTCTTCTTGTTGCCGGTCGACAAGGCGATGGCACGATTCGAGGGATATGCCCGGTACGTTGATGATGTGAGGCTCTTTGCGAAGACAGAAGCAGAGATACGCCGTGCAGTGATTCAGCTGGAGATCCAATGCCGGGAGCGTGGACTAATTCCGCAGGTGGACAAATGTGCAATCCGAGAGGCTCGATCGCTTGCCGACGCTTGTGCAATGCTCCCCAGCGTAGGCGCTTTCGCCGACTCTACTGACCCCAGACTGCGTGCGAGCGTCGCAGAGAAGCTCCTCCGAACGGCAGTTGGCGGGCGACCGCTTCGGGTTCAAGACAAGTCAAGAACACGTTATGTATTCTTCAGAGCGAGACCGTCGCGTCGCCTTCTGCGGACGGCTTGTACGCTGCTGCCGCGTCACCCGGAGCATATCGACGCGTTTGCGGCGTTCCTACGGCAGTACGATTACCGCAAGAGCATCCGAGACTGTTGTCTCGCCGGGCTAGCGACGAGTCCATACGAGTACGTACAAGGGGAACTCTGGCACATCCTGGCGAGATTCTACCGTCATCCGAAGGCATTTCACTTCCGTGCTAGACGGGGACTTGTGCAGCAGGCGATCTCGGTGTTGAAGAATCGGCGCTGTGGAACCGCGTTGAAGTGGGGCGCAGCTCACTTCCTCTGCACAGCAGAGGGCTTGGATGGGAGACACTACACGCGCTTCCTGCGCTATCAGGATAGCGCGCTTCTGCAGGCCGTCATCGCACCATGTCTGCCCACGACTGCGCTGGAACGCGACGGGGTGGCACCTACCTTCTTGAGGCGAACCTGCATTGAACCGGGCCTCGCCTTGGTGGGCAGGATGCTGGCTGAGGGTGTCGCCATTGATAGACTCGGTATCGACCCAGGCAGTCTCTCGACCCAGCTCGCTCACGTGTACCGCAAAGTCGGTCTTCTCAAGACCAAAGCCAAGAAAGTGGATGTGATCGGTGAGACGATCCAACGACGGTTCTCCGTCGCGAGCGCCGGTCACTGGCTCCGGCTTCTAGGCCCGGAGTACGGGCATGCCGCAGCAATTCTCACTCAAGCCGAGGCGACGTTCTCCAGCGGTCCCTCACAGTGGCTCAGTCACCAGAATTCATTCAACCAGA
>JAZDLZ010001012.1:0-23209 GCA_043801535.1 Pseudomonadota bacterium | reverse complement strand
CGTGTCGCGTGGCCCGACCCATCAACATTTTTCCACTACGGTTTAGGCAGTAGCCGCGCCGGTAGGGGGTAAGTTTGAAAGCGCACCACTACTAATAGAACATTGTCCCTTGACGTAGTGTCCCTCGACGGGTACCTTCTTGTGCGTGAAGACATCCCCGGCCTGCGTGAAGACGCTTCCTCAACTTGCTGCTGTACTTGGGATCAGCACCTCCACCCTTGGCGGCTACATCGGCCGTGGGGCTCCGACGAGAACCAAGCTGGGCTGGGACGTGGAGGCCATGCGTCGGTGGCGGTCGGCCAACATCCTGCCGCCACGCTCTACCCCCAGAAGGAAGCTCCCCGAGGACGACCTTCCCGGACCTACCGCATCTCTCGGCGACGATCTTCTGGGGGACCGAGAGCGTCTGCTCCGCGCGCAGGCGGACGAACGGCGGGCGAAGGCTGACTCGGCGGGCTTGGCGCTCGCGATCGAGCGGGGTGAGTACCGTGCGCTGGCCGAGATCGAGGAGTGGGACCGCGCTCGGATTGCGATCGTGAAGCGAGGCCTGTTGAGCCTCGGCCGGCAGGTTGCGCCGCTCGTGATCGGCCTCTCGGTTCACGAGGCCGAGGTGATCATCCACCGTGCATGCCGGGACTTGCTGACCCGGTTTGCGAGCGTGAAGTAGGAGGATTCTATGTGGGATTGGCTGAGGTACATCACGTCGGGGCAGACGATAGATCCGAAAAACCCCTACGAGATGCCTCCGACGCCTACGCCCACGTTGGAGATACCACGGGGTGTGATGCGCAGGTCGGATGAAGAAGTGAGACTCGACCATGAATGGGTCGAGCTTGCCAAGCGGCTCATCCTCAACAGCATCGACCGCGGGGACGACGTCACCGTCAAGATCAAGAGCGGCGGTTACGAAACGACGATCTCACTCTGAGAAGGATGCGATGTGGTCTTGGCTGAAGTCTGTTCTCGAGGGGATGTCTCATGTCGATGGTACCTGGAACGCACACGTTCCAGCACGGCCGCCACCCCCTCCACCCACTCCGCGAATGTGGCGAGGGTTGCCGGTGTTGGACGAGGAGGAGCTTCGTCGAATGACCAACGACCTCCCGCCAGAGCCTCCCCCGCCACCTCGAATGCCCCTGCCCAAGCCTGCGCTTCCAATGGGCCTTCACTCGATTCTGTACGACCCGGATGAGGATTCGTGTCCGTCTCCGCCGCCGCCGCCGGCTGCTCCTCTTCTCAAGCCGGTCTTCCCGCCGAACCAGTTGCTCTCCGAAGGCGCCTTGTGGATGCGGACGGAGTCTGTCCCTGGGGCCTACGAGACGACGGTGATGGGGTTACCTGAGGAGATGAAGGACTCGCCCTGCAATCACCTCTGGTACGAGATCGATAGCGAGGGGAGGAAGATGGTCGATCTCGAACAATATCCTGGTCGACTCGAGTTTCTGATCGACAAGATCCGCGGGGCGCTGGCGCGCGACGATCACCTCGACGTGGTCATTATGCTCAATGAAGGCCACTACGAGGTGAGGATCCGATTCTGATGCCCACCCTCGCCCCGAGCCCCATGCGACTGGGACCTCCTCGAGGCCCACCGCGGGGCATCGACACCTGGAGACCTTCGGCCTGGAGCCCCCCGCCTGACGAGCCGATCGACGAGTGGGCCGAACGGGCCATCATCCTCCCGCGGGCCGTCTCGGCTCGTCCCGGGCCTCTGGACCTCTCGATCACCTCCTACCTGAGGGAGATCCTGCGGTCGTTCACCGACCCAGAGGTCGAGGAAGTCACGCTTAAGACGGCAACGCAGGTCGGGAAGACGTTGACTTGCATCGCGGTGATCTTGCGTTACGCCGACGTAGACCCGTGGCCGTGTCTTCATGTGATGCCACGTGAGGAGGACGCGCAGAGCATTTGCATCGACCGGTATCAGCCGGTGATTCGCGCCTCGCCGCTTCTCGCCAGGCACTTGAGCGCGGCGGCGCATGATGCGACTCGAGACACCATTCGGATGAATGGCGCGACGATCAGCTTCGTGGGTGCGAACTCACCGGCGGCACTGGCCTCAAGGGCGATCTGCATCCTGATCCTCGACGAGACCGACAAGTACCCGTCGTTCGCTGGCCGCGAGGCCGACCCGATCGCACTCGCGCGAGAGCGCACGAAGACCTTCCATTTCGCGAAGGTGCTCAAGACGAGCACTCCGACCACGGAATACGGCTACATCCATCGTGAGTTCCTGGCCGGGGATCGGAGGCAGTACTGGGTCCCATGTCCGCACTGCGAGGTCTACCAGGTGCTCGTCCTGCCTCAGATTAAGTGGCCTCCACAGCACACCCACGGGGATGACGTGGCGGCTGCGCAGAGCGCGTGGTACGAGTGCGCGCACTGCCACGAGAAAATCCTCGATGGTCCGAAGCTCGAGATGCTTCGGAAGGGGGTGTGGTGTCCCGAGGCGCGTTCCGTCCGCGACGACGGGACTTTGACTGGTGACCCGCAGCCGAGGACGCACCTGAGCTACCACCTGCCTGCGTGGTACTCCCCGTGGCTGACGTGGTCGAAGATCGCGGCTGAGTTCTTGAGGTCGCGTGCTTCGCCGGCGCAGATGATGAACTTTCGCAACTCCTGGGAGGCCGAAGTCTGGGAGGAGAAGGTCGAGGAGGTCCGCGGGGTGACCCTGCGTTCGAGGATGCAGGAGTACCGCATGGGGACAGTTCCGCATGGGGTTCATGTTCTCACGGGGGGGGTGGACGTTCAGGTCGACCACTTGTGGTACGTCCTCCGCGGGTGGGGAGCCTTCGGGGAGAGCTGGATGATTCGGTGTGGTCAGCTCAGGGGATGGGAGGATCTCTACCGGGTGTGTTTCGACTCTCGGTATTACAGGGTGGGGACTCAAGATTGGGTCCCGCTCCAGATGGTTTGGGTTGACGCTGGCTTTCGTACTGACGAGGTCCACGGCTTCTGCAGATCGACCGGAAGCCAGGCTGTTCGAGGCGCAAGCAACCCCAGGAGCATCTTCAGCCTGACGAAACACCAGCATGGAGACGGAAGCTTCTCCCCGTTGGTGCTTCTCGACACCGCAGCATACAAGGCGAAGCTACATCGACTCATCAGGGTGCATGACGGGGATCCTGGAGCGTGGCATCTCCCGATCGACACCCCCGAGGAATACTTCGAGCACATGACTGCAGAGCAGAGGGTCAGGGTCACGGACAAGAAGACGGGGAGGACGTCGCTCGTGTGGAAAATCATGAAGCAAGGGGCTGCGAATCACCTTTTTGATGCGGAAAATTATGCTCTGGCGGCTGCGGATTACCTTGACGTGGAACATCGGTATGGCGCCCCACCTGCAATCGGCATGAGTTCCCAGGGTCCACCTGGGGCAGCTGAAAGCGCACAATCCATGGCTCCTCCCGAGGTCCCGCGGCCGCAGAGCATGTTCCCGGGACGAAAACGGTCTGGTGTGAAGGTAAAAGGGTTTAAATCAAGGTTTTTTGGAGGGTGACGTATGGAAAAGGTCATGAATCGCATGGAAAACCCCGCGAATCGAGGAGATCATGCGTCGAAAGCACGCGAATTGGAGGCGGAACAAGCGCAACCCGAAGGAAAAGAAGCTGAAAAGGAGATCGTTATTATCGGGGATAGCCGGGGGTATCCCTGCCGATGGTGTAGCAGCCGAAGGACTCGAGTCGTTAAGACCTACCCCAACGTCAAACGATCAAGGCAGTGTCTGGACTGCAAGCGTACCTTCATGACGTTTGAACGATTGATTCTCTGAATAGGGGCTATTAGTGGGTCTATTTACATAAACAGGGCTATTAGTGTCCCCGGGGGTTGGATTAGAGTTGTAGCGTTCACGGGCGGCCTCTAACACTGGCGGCATGGGATTCTCGACTGACACCCTGACCGCCATCCAATCTGCAATCACGGCTCGGCTGGCCGGCGGCCAGGTTGACTCCTACACCCTCCCGGACGGCTCGGATGTTCGCACGTGTCCGCTCGAGACGCTCTTTCGGATGGAGGAGAAGTTTTCCGCTCGCGCTGCAGCCGAGGTGGTCGGCGGCAGTAGGTTCCGGCTTGCACGTCTGAGGCCCTCATGAACCTTGCCGTGGCGTTGAATGCAGCGAGCAGGAAACTTGCCTCAACGCTTGATTCGGCCATCATCCCGATCTTCCCGGGTTGGGCGGCGGCCAGGTTGCGCTCCCGTGCTCGGGTGGAGCTATTTCGTCGGTCGCTTGACGCCGGCGTGATCGATCGGACCTCTGGTCGGAAGCGAGCCGCGCGAATTGGGCCGAAAGAACGGACGAAGGTCGACCTCGAGAACGTCCGGAGCCAGGCGAGGGACCTCTACCGGCACAATCCCTACGCCCGTGGAACGGTCAACTCGATCGTCGCAAACCTTGTAGGCTGCGGGATTCGGCCGCAGCCTCGCGTTCTGCTCCCCAAGAAGGGGACCCCAGATCAGAAATTCAATGACGTGGCCGAGGAGGAATGGAAGCGTTGGGCGGACAAGTGCGACCCCTCGGGACGCGAGAGCTTCTACTTCCAACAGCAAGAGCTTCAGCGCGAGTTCTATGTGGCCGGGGAGGCGCTGGTCGCCTACAGCGTCCCACGGGACGGCCGGAAGACCCCGCTCGCCACCTCGATACTCCCCAGTGAGCGCCTGAGCATGCTCGAGGAGTTGAACCGCAAGGACGGAACAAGCATTTTCCAGGGGGTTGAGAGCACGGTCGACGGGAGGATCCTTGCCTACTGGCTATACCCCAATCACCCGTACGAGAGTGTCTACGGCAGCGACAAGCCGTATCGAGTCCCAGCCGACCAGGTGATCCACTTCTTTGACTCGATCGAGCCGGAGCAGATCCGCGGTCTGTCAAAATTCGCCACCGTCTCTGGCGCCTTCGAGGGCTTCATGCAGTGGTTGGATTGGTTGTTGACCAAGGAAAGAATCTCTGCCGCTTTCGCCGTTGCGATCACGGAAAACGCTGGTCTCACCGTTCAGTCTCCGCTCCAGACGGATGACACGGACGACCTGGTGGACGAGAACGGGAACGCGATCAGCGTTCTCGAAGGCGGAATGGTGGCGCATCTGCGGCCAGGCGAGGACATCAAAGGAATCGCCTCGGGCGTCCAGGCCTCGAGCGTGGACCTGCTTTCGCAAATCTTCCTGCGCGTGATCGCGCGTGGACTTGACGTCGCTTACGAGCTGGTGGCGCGCGACCTGACGAAGGTCACCTACCTTTCCGCGAGGCAGGGAGAGAACCAGGATCGACGTCATTGGGAGCCGCAGCAGGAGAACATGAACCGGGTCGTCAACGTGCCTGTGTGGCGGAGATTTGTCGACCTGGCATCCATGTCGGGGGTGATCCCGAAGCGTGCGGAGCTTGATCGAATGGCAGCCGTCGACTTCGTCCGTCCAGGGTGGGATTGGATCGATCCAGGGAAGGATGTCGCGGCCGACATCTCAGCGATTCAAGCCGGGATTCGCAGTCCGCTCGAGGTTATCCAAGGGAAGGGCGGAGACGCCTGGAAGGTCTTGAACGACATCGCGACGTTCAGGGACTGGGCGAAGGAGAAGAAGCTTGAGTTGAGCATTTTCCAGCCCGCGAAGCCGGCGCCGATCCTGACTGACGTTGCCGAGCCAAAAGAGCCAATGAATCCGGACAACATAATGCAGGAGGCCATGGATGCCCAACAAGAGAAGTAGCCCGCCGCCGAACCAGTTTTCGCGGCATGTCGCGATTCACGAGAAGGACATCGTTGACGCCGAGCGTTCTGTCGCCGTGGCTTTCAGCTCGGAGACGGACAAGGTCCGGTACTACGGCCGTCCTCAGATTCTCTTGCATGAGTCCCAGGCGGCTGATTTCGAAGGTCTTCGAGACGCTGGTAGCGTGCTTTGGAATCACAACCCGGACCACGTCGTTGGTCTGCCCATAGACGTGACGTTGGACGAGACGAAGCGCATGGGGCGCGCTCGGATCAAGTTCGATCAGGACGCAGCGACCGACGTCATCTACAAGAAGGTCTTGGGTGGATCTGTTCGTGGGGTGAGCGTGGGATTTCGGGTGCAGGACTGGGAGCAGCTCGAAGACGGGGAAAAGTGGACGAGTCCGCAAGGACGGACGTTCACGGGCCCCATGGATGTTGCGACGAGCTGGAAAGCGTACGAATTTTCCCTCACGCCAATCCCGGCGGATGCTTCCGTCGGGGTCGGCAGAACCGTAGGGCCTCGAGAGCCCGAAGGAGATGGCACGATGGCGACGAATGCAGAAGCCTCCGGGCTCAAGACGGAAGTTGTGATCGACCCCCGAACGGTGGCTCCTCCTGTAGTGCCTCCTGTAACGCCGCCCGCGGCGCCGCCTGCGGCTGTCCCGGACCCGGGTCCGAAGGGTGAGGACATGGTGCGTGCCGAGCGTGCTCGCGTGCGCGAGGTCCGCGAGATGTGCTCGAAGTTCGAAGCGACGAAGTCTCTGGCCGACAGCCTTTGCGAAAGCGGCGCTTCGGTTGAGGCGGCTCGTGCGCAGATCCTCGAGACGCTCGGCAAGGCCTGGCCGAACCTCGAGTCGAACCACTCGATCGAGAGCGTGACTGGTGGGGATGAGCGGTCCAAGTGGGCTGCGGCTGCCGAGGATCGGCTTGCGCTGCGCACGAGCTGGGGTCGTGCGGCGATCAAGGACGAGAAGCGCATCGCGGCTGCCAGCGAGGTCGGAAGCCACAGGCTTATCGATCTCGCGCGCGAGTCTCTGCGTAGGGCGAAGGTCGACACGAGGCGCATGAGCGACTCGGAGATGATCCAACGTGCGATCACTCACACGGTCAGCGACTTTGACTACATTCTCGCGAACGTCGCGAACAAGGCGCTGGTCAAGGCGTACACGGAAGCTCCTGCGACCTGGCGGCCGTTCGTCGACGTCACTTCGCACTCGGACTTCAAGGCGCACTATGTCACGAAGCTCTCCGACGCCGGGGATTTGATCGTGACGAAGGAACTCGAGCCGATGCCCGAGACCTCCTTCAGTGATACGGGAGAAAACTTCGCGTTGTCGACCTACAGCCGCAGGTTCGGCATCTCGAGGCAGGCGATCATCAACGACGATTTGAGTGCCTTCGATCGCATTCCGACTGCCATGGGGCAGGCTGCGCGACGGGTCCCGGCCAAGTTGTTCTACGATCTGCTCGTTAGCGCGAGTGGCGTGGGCCCGACCATGACCGAGGATTCGCTGGCGTTGTTCGCCACGACCCACACGAGCGGATGCAACTACGTCGCCGCTGCTGGCGCCATCGCGATCGCGACCCTTAGCACTGCGCGATCGTACATTCGCCTGCAGAAGGCCATGGTCCCGGCTACCGAAACCGCTCCGTACCTGAACCTCACGGCGTCCTACTTGTTGGTTCCGACGCTGCTTGAGGGTCTTGCGCTACAGTTCGTTACTCAGGTCACCCCGGCCGCTTCGGCCAACGTGTTGCCTGGGTGGATGGCTGCGCTGACGGTCATCGTCGAGCCTCGGCTTGATGCGGCCACGAACGGTGGAACTGCCTGGTATCTGGTTGTTCCCACGAATCAGATTTCCTGCGTGCAGATGGCGTTCCTCGACGGCAAGGAAGAGCCGACCATGATTCGCGTGGACGGCACCAACTTCCTCGGCATCGAGTGGGGCGTCTACCTGGACTGCGGGGTCAAGTTCATCGACCACCGCGGCTGGTATCGCGTTCGTGGAGCGTAACAACCCTCTTTTCTTCATGGTGAGCGGGGGTCGCCAAGCCCGACGGTGACCCCAGCTCTCTTCAACCGAACTGGAATTCAGAAACTCAAGAGGTGAATCATGGCTGTGAACTGTTACAAGGGGGATAGTGACACCTTCAACGTCACGTTGGCGGCGAATGCGTCGGCTGGCGGAGTTGTGGTCACGGGCAGTCGAATCGCGATCGTCAAGACAGACGGATTGGCGACTGCGATCGTGCCTGCGTTCGTGCGCGGCGTGTTCGCCTGTATCAAGAACGCTGGCGAAGGTGTTCTTGCTGTTGGTTCTCGCATTCATTGGGATGCGACCAACGTGGAGATGACGATCACCCCGAGTGCTACGACCACGTATGCCGGCCTGGTGGCGATCTCTGCGACTGACGCGGCGACGACTGTCTACGTCGACATCAATGTACGCGCTATGAGCGCGATCATCGCGGCTGCTGCGGGTGCGAATCCGACTAAGGCCGAATTTGATGCGTTGCTCGCTGCGTTGAAACTCGGCGGCCTTATGGCGACCGTGTAAAGGAAGGTGAACAACGATGGCTGCAAACTGTTACAAGGGTGACTCGGATACTGCTAACGTCACGCTCGCCGCTGCGGCTTCGAGTGGTGGCGTGGTCGTCTCGGGCACCCGGATCGCGATCGTCAAGACTGACGGTCTCATCACCGAGATCGTGCCGGCCTTCGTGCGTGGCGTGTTCTCGCTCACCAAGTTGGCGGGAGAAGGTGACATCGCGGTAGGTGCTCCTGTTCACTGGGATACGGCTGCCTCGCGCATCACGATCACCCCGTCGGCCACTACGGTGTTTGCCGGCGTGATTGCCTTGGCCGTGTTGAGCGCGACGACCACGGCCGTGGTGGACATTAACGTCAAGGGAATGCCGACTCTCGTGGCGGCTGGTGCTGACCCCGTCACGGCGGCCAACTTCAACGCTATCCTCGCGGCTCTGAAGCTCGGCGGGTGGATGGCGACGGTGTGATGACATGAACGGAACACTGGCAAAGGAACACGCCACGTTTATCGCGGTTCACTCTGGGGAATCGATAGAGTATCGACGCTATCCTGGGGCCTCCTTTGCCAGTGCTACGGGCTACGTGCGGCGGCAAGCGGTGGACGTGATGGGGAACGTGATGGCGAACGCGATCCGGGTCTACATGAGCAAAGACGACCTGCCGACTGTGGACGTGCGTAAGGACCAAATCAGGCTTGCGCAGAAAGACATCGGAGACGCGCAGGAGATTTATACCGTTGTGGATGCGACCGAAGAAGTGGGGCACTGGTGGCTGTTGGCGGTGAGAGCGGAGTAATGAATGGCGAGTCAACGCGAAACACTCCTTGCGAATATTCGGACGCGCCTGAACGCGATCATCGGAGACGCCACGTACTCGATGGGTCTGACGCTGGAGAGCGTGCAGCGATACCAGATGGCGTGGGACGGGGTCGAGCGAGTCGCGAACATGCTGGGGAATCTCCCGGCGATCGTGATTCGGGAGATGTCGGAGACGTGCGAGGTCGAAGCGGAAGGCCAGTGGGTTAACACGCTCATGGTCGATGTGGCCGTGTTTATCGAGGACGACGCGGGCAGTGGAGCGAGGAATCTTGCTGTGGCCGACGTGAAGAAGGCGCTCTTTGCGGCCACTGTTGGAACGGGGGTATGGGATGGCTTTGGCGTTGGGGCGAACTCGCCCAGCATGACCATTTCGGATGTGGATACCGATTCCGGTCTTACCTTGGAAGCTGTCCACATTCAATTGACGTGTACTTATACCGATCTATTTGGAGACCCCGCGAGCGGGGGCTGAACCATGGCTGATTATTTCCGGATCCTCCAGCAGCAGCTCGCGGCGAAAATCGAGGCTATTGCTGGCACGTTCGAGAATCTCGCAGCAACAGAGGTGAAGTTGCGTCCGTTTCAATCGGAGTTTTCGTACACGCCGGATCGGATGCGATTTGCCAACGACGAGGTGGCCGAGGACATCGGCCAAGCCGTCGATTTCACCGCTGGCGCGAAGGCGTCTATCGGAGTCGGGTTTGCTCTGAAGACGGCTGGCGTGGTCGGGACGATTCCGGCCATTGCTCCGTATCTCCGCGGGTGTGGGATGCAGGCCGAGGTGGTCCATGCGATCACGATCGGGGCGCCGACTGGTGGTGCCGCATCATTTGTCGAAGGGGACCCCTACACTATAGGAGCTGGTGGAAAGACAGGGACGATCGAGCAGACAATCTCGGCTGGTGGTTCTCTGCATTACGTCCCAATTACGGGAGGCGCATTGGCCAGTGCAGATGTGGTAACGGTCGGATCGTGTACTGCCACGGCGTCGTCGGCTGATGCGCTCTATGCCTACAAATTCAGGCCACGATCTACGAGCCAGTCTACGCTGTCGGTTCGGCGTGGGATCAAGAATTCGGTCGGAACGGCATCCGAGGACTACTTGACGATAATCAAGGGGGCCATGGGCGACGGGAGTCTTGAGTTGACGGCTCTCGACATCGCTAGATTCAAGGGAACTTTCACGGGAGTAATTCACAGCGAAGCTGCGGGTGCGTTCTTTTCGGGCTACACCTACGAGACGGGGACGCCTCCGACGTTCACGAACGCGACGGTGCAGATCAATGGTGTCGCCGTCCATCCCGACAACATTTCCTTGGCATTCGGGAACGCGGTCGAGATGGATCCGGATCCCACCACGGGAGGTGGAGCTGCTGGGTATTCGGTAGCGAACATTTCCGGTCGTAAACCGACGCTGACGATCACGCCGTATCGACAGACGCCGACCGTTCTGGATGACCTCGGGATCCATGCCAGTGGTGCGACTGCCACGTTACTTGTCCGATTTGGAGTTACCCCGCAGATCATTGAGATCGTGGCGCCGCATGCGCAGCTCACCGGGTGGGCCCCGGGCAATCGCGCTGGTCTCGAGACGGCAGCGCTCACGTTCGCGCTCACGCGCGATGCGCTTGTCGACAATGAGTATGCAATTTACTTCCGCTGATCCAAAGGAGTCAGAATGGCTGTCGTTAGGCTGCAATCGGAATTTGAATACATTCTCGAAAGAGAGCGTGAACTGCCTCCCGAGGCACAGACCACATGGCTGCTTCGGACGCTCACGTACGCGGAGACCCGCAGTGTCATGAAGACGGAGGTCATTCTCGCCCAGAGCGGAGACCAGAAGTTGAACATCGATCGTATGGGTGTGGCCGCCAGCGTGCTTTCCTGCGGACTGCGCGGGTGGCGAAACCTTCAGGACGGCGAGGGTGGACAACACGTCTTCGTCCGAGCGGTCGACGGAAGCCTTCCTCCGAAGGTCCTGGATCTCGTGGCGGAGTTCGCGGTTGAGCTGGCGAACGCGATCACAGAGCGGAGCGTGGTCTCGAAGGAGCACGCAAAAAACTGATGGTGGCCGCAGCTCTGAGCTTCGGCCGGTCGTTTCACGAGTCCATACCGATACCTCAGAAGTGTGTGGTTTGCAGGAGTCCTGGAGATGACGCCAAGTCGCTTCGAGCCGAGTGGGGATGCGAGGAGGCCACGGAGCAGGTCCAGCTCTGGATTCCGTGTGTCTCGTGCACTGGTGAAGCCACGTGCTCCGTGTGTGGTGGTCGAGGCTTTGAAGCGATTCGAAGGTGCCCACAGGTTGGGCTTGACCCGGAAGCATGGGAGTACATGTTCCTCCACCGACATTGGCCGGCAGCGCTTCTCGTATCGGGAGGAGTCCTCGACCAGCCAGCGATCTACGTTGCGTCCATGCGACTTCTTGACCATGCGTGTGACACGATGCGACGAACCATTGACGAAGACGACTTGAAGAAGACCAATGGCCACTGAAGAACTCAAAATCTTGGTGACGATGAAGGACTTTGCCAGCGCCGCAGTGAAGGCCCTTGGGGTCAATCTGAAGAGTATGGCCATGGGGGCTGCCGGTGGCATAAAATATCTTGTTTCGCATTTAATCAGTCTTCCTGGATTGATTGCGGCTACGGCCAGTGCGTGGGCTGCAAGCAGGGTTGTGATGACTGCGATCAAGGGGATCGACATGGCGTCCGAAATCGAAGCAATTTCGAATGGATTTGCGAGTCTCACCAAGGGGATGGGGGGCTCGCAATTGGTGCTTGAGGCGTTGCGCCGGGGAACACGAGGGACGGTCAGCGACTTTCGGCTCATGCAGATAGCGAACAAGTCGATGTTGCTTGGAGTTGGGCAGAATGCAGAAGAATTCGAGAAGATTGCCACGATGGCGCGTCGATTGGGTCGAGCAGTCGGTCGGGATGCAACCGAGGCATTTGAAGACCTCACGATGGGTATTGGTCGTGAATCGCGATTGATTCTCGACAACCTTGGAATCATTGTTGATGCTGGAGAAGCATATGAGCTTTACGCCGCGCAATTGGGCATGACGGTGGACGCGCTCACAGACATGCAGAAGAGGACGGCATTTGTAAACGCAACATTCCTGGCGACGGAGAAGATGGGGGCGCGTCTCGGTAAGGATGTCTGGACGTTGGCAGATGCGTGGGGCGCGCTGAGCGCTTCATTGACGAACTTTCGCAATGAGGTGTTGAAGTCGCTGATCCCACTGATACAGAAGGCAGTTGAGGATTTGACTGCATATATAAAGGAGAACAAGAAGGAGATAATAGCATATTTCGCGGATTGGATTGAATGGTCTGGAAAAGCGGCTGATAAGGTGGAAACCTTATACAAGATGGTAACGAAAGTCGGCGGGGCAGTGAAGGATACTGTTGGGTGGTTCTATAAGCTCGGTGTGTTTCTGGGATGGAAGGTGCGTCTGGCGGTTGGCCCCGGTCTTCAGGATGAGTCTAATTGGAAAACCGTACGGGAATGGCAAGCGAGCGATGCTGCGAAGCAGGCGGTTGCAGACGCACAAGCAAATCTTGATTTTGCCAAGGAGTTCAGCAACGCTGTAAAAGCAAGCAACGCTCCACTGGGAGCCCAGGCGAAAGCATTGGTGGCAGTGTGTGAAGCAAGATCGGAATTGATTCGAGTAACACGCGAGGCTAATTCCGTACAGAAGGAATCGGCTGCGGTGTTGGGGACGACGGTGCAAAAACTGAATGATGCCTCGGCGGCCGGGAATACATACGCCGAAATGGCGAAGAAGATTGCGGATGCCATGAGAGCTGGGAGTGAAAGTGTCTCGACATTCAACTTCCGTTTGCCATTCTCGGATGTGAAGACATTTGTGACGTGGCTGGAGATACTGCATGAGCGTAGGAAGGCTTTGACGGGGGCTGCGATCACCGACGCGCAAAGCTTGCAGACTGCCATGGAGAAGGTCAAACAACTCAATATGGAAGTCTGGGGAATGGACCCCGGGGCTTTGATGACGAGTAGGGCAAACGATTTCCTATTGAAGCGCGCGAGCAATGCTCGTGAGGTGGAGTATTTGGAGCGGTCGATAAGCGAGCGGTATCGCGAACGGGTTGCATTGCAAGAGCGCGAGCACGCGAACACGGAAAAGTACGTCAGACTGCGGATGGAAGCTGCCAGGATACAAGACAAGTCCAGTTATGATACGGGGACGGGATTGGGCACGACATTCTTGCAGATGGGGGATGAGGCAAAACGATTCGGCGACATTGCCAGTCGTGCCGTACGTGACGTCCAAGAGGCGTTGACCTCAGGTCTCACTGATTCCCTATGGGACGTCATGAGCATGACGGAAGACGCCGGAGAGGCGTTCACCAAGTTCGCCGAGCAGGTTGTGGAGGACATCGGGAAGATTATCCTCCAAGAGACGATTGCAATGGTCATCAAATCTGCGATGGGCGGCCTTGGTGGTCTGTTTGGTGGGGCGGGGGGTGAAGTCCCGTTCAGCATGTCGATGTACGGGAAGAAGGAAGGTGGGGTCTTTCCGGGTCACTTTGTTCCTGTCTCGGGGCATTTCGCGGGCGGCGACATCGCACGTAAGCGTGGACTCTATGAGCTTCGGGAAGGCGGCCAGGACGAGGCCGTCATTCCCTTGTCTGGGAATCGGTACATCCCGGTCAAGTTCACCGGTGATGGCCAGGGAGGAAGCTCCGTTGGGCCTCGCGTTGTGAATCAGAACGTTTTCAACTTCAACGGCGATTCGCGACAGTTCGGCCGACAGTTGCGTGAGAACGCTGAAACCGTAGCCGCAATCGTCGTCGAAAAACAGAACAGCTCCATGCGATTCCGAGAAGGGATGGCCGCATGAGCTACGAAACCTTTGACCCCATTTCCCACGGGTGTAGGCTCCAGAGGGGCTACACGGTCCAGCCACGGTACCTCGTGGTCTCAGACGAGCGTGAAACGGGCCACGTGGCCTCCACGGCGCTAATGGACCGTCCCTTACGGCGGCTCGACGGTGTCCGCCTCGTGGCCGCCACCCAGGCGGCGCGAGACTACGTCGAGAGTTTTTTTGATAGGCTCAACGGGCCAGCCGGCCGATTTTACTTCGCCTGGCCGGAACACGTTCCGTCTCCGGACGCCGCACCGACGCTCACGGCGGTCGTTTCCGGGGACCGGACACAGCGCACGGTTACTTGCCGCTTCGCCTGGAGAAACGCCACAGGGACGACCGTAGCAAGCCCCACGGGTACCCTGGTGGTGCCGGCGAACTCCCTCGTATCCGTGGCGGTCCCAGTCTATCCCTCGGGCGCCACCCAGGCGGTCATCTACGCGGCACAGGATGCCGCGGGGGCTGAGCAGCAGCAGACGATTCTGTCGCTCGCGCGCACGTGGACGCAGCCGAACGCAGCGCTTCTTCTCGCCACGACGAGTCCTCCTGCGACGAACACGGCCACGGAAACGCCGCTCTGCATGCTCGTGGGGGACAGCTTGCGTTTCCCGAGGGGCACGGGCTTGAGTTGGGAAATCCAATTCTCACTCGAGGAGGTGTGGTCATGACCGTACCCATCTCCCAGCCGCTCGTCGCCTGGAAGAACGCCGAATCGCGGACTTCACCGCTCATCACGCTCTACGAGATCGAGGTGACGGACGCCATCACCTTGCGTCTCGTCGAGGGAAATCCGACGGGCGGAAACGTCTCCTACAACGGGCAGACCTACGTCCCGTGCGCGGTGACGCGGCAGGAATGCGAACAATCGATCGAGGGTGAGTTGACCCCGCATGCGCTAACCGTCAGCAATATCGATGGGGTGGCAGGCGGGTACATCGAACGCTACGACGTCGAGGATCGCACAGTAAGGGTGATTCGCGTGCTCGCAAGTACCCTTGCCGTGGCTGACTCGATGGTGGAAACGTATACGATTCTAAGCCAGTCCTATAACAGGAAGGCAGCCACCATTTCGCTGGGTCCGCCCAACTTCTTCAAGCGCTCGGTACCTTGGCGTAAGTTTACGCGCCGCTGTCAATGGGACTGGGAAAACCGCTTCACCGTTAGCAACGGATGCGGATTTCCTTCTGACGAATTCGAAGTGGACTCGGAGCAGGACCTGCGATTCGGCACCACCACGGACAATCTGAAGATTTGCCAGCATGGATGGAATGTACTCAACGCGCTTCAGTGTTCGTCTATCGACGTCGATCTATCGGTGCCTGGAAGTCTGTACATAGAGACATCCGGCGGATCGATCGATTGGAGTGGCGGCGTCAGGGATGGCCCATTCGTTTTCAAGCGGGTAGCGGGGAATTTCGATGTGTCCACCAAGGTCGACCTTTACGAGTCGAGGAGCGGAAGTCTGGCTGGAATTCTGTGCCAGGAGGATGCTGCTGGATATGATTCATGGGTGGCGGTTGGAATCTCTCAGGACCAGGAAGGTTCAAGATTCATGTTGTCCCGAGCGGCCACAAATGGGACGGCTGGAGACGATGTGCCCGTTGCGGGCGTGTCGGTAGAATATGTTCGCTTGGCTCGTGTGGTGAATGCGTTCTTTGCATATTACAGCGCAGATGGGGCGACGTGGACATTGATCGGCACTCGGACGATTGCTTTGGATTCCGCAGTGCGAATCGGTCTTGTACTCGCAGCGCCTCCAACGACAAGTCCCAATGTATCGGCGGCGTTTCCGCATTTCCGTTTCACAGTGGGCGGGGTGGCGGCTTGCGAGCGAACGCTGGACTTCTGCCGAACCCTTGGCAACACACGTCGAATCTTCGCTTTCCCTGGAGTGCCTCGCAAATGAAACTACGAGCACTCAGTAGCACCGCGGCGAGCTTTCCTACGCTCGAAGTCGAATACGAGGATCTGCTGCCCCTGCAGTATCGAACCGACGGGCGGGGATTGGATGGGACCATCGATTGCATTGGAATCGTCCTTGAGGTCTATCGTCGAGCCGGCATCGACCTTCCGGATCCACGGGTTGCTGGTGCCTCGATCTGGGAGTTCACGGAACTTTTTGATGTCGTCACGGAACCCCTACAACTCTACGACATCATCAGCGTGCGCAGGGAAGGACATCATGTTGAAACGCTCGTTCGCATAGGCACGACGTTGTCGGCGCGTGCAAAAGTCGGAGTCTACTCGCAGCCTCTCAAGAGGGCATTGCGCCTGGAAGGAGTGACGGCCTACCGTGTCAGAGCCGAATTCCTCCCCTAAGGTTGCAGGAGTCACCGTGCGAACGCTCCGCAACATCCTCGACAAGAGGACGCGCGAGGAGTGGCAGGCAGACCCTGGTCTGGTCCTACTGGACTATGCTCCGCCATGGGTGGTCGAAGCCGGTGACGCGCTGCGCATCGTTCGGAATGGCCTTTTGATTGGACAGGACGAAGCGCAGGCAATGGTAGCGCGTCCTGGTGATGAGGTGATTTTTTACGTAGCGCCTGCGGGCTGGGAGATTCCCATTTACTTCGCCATCTCGATGGCGTTCGCGGCAATCTCTTACGCCATCGCGGCGGCGACGGCGCCGAGTGCGCCACCGCTTCCGGAGACACTTGAGAATTCTCCCACGTATGGTTTTGACGGACTCGCGAATACGATTCGACCCGGTACGTCCGTGCCGATTGTGTACGGTACGCATCGGGTAGGTGGACACATCATTTCGCAGTTCACCCGCCAATCCAGGAAGAATCCGCTCGAGGGAGAACTGCATACACTGTTGGCACTCTGTACTGGGCCCGTTGAGGCGATCACGGATATCAGGGTGAATCGCAACCCGATGGCGGACTATGGCGCGGACGTGACGAAGGAGGCGCGTTTAGGCGGCCAGCATCAAGAAGTCATCGCCGGATTCGATGAGATCGTCAACGCCTTCGCCAAGGATGCAGCGCTGGTGCAGGTGGAAGATCCATTGACTTTCACGACAAGTGCTGAGGTGGACAGGTTTACTGTTGTCGCACGGTTCGCAGGTGGTCTTTACGCCATCGGAGACAAGGGGCAATTTAACGCCCGGCAAGTGTTGGTTGGTCTCAGACACAGGAGAGTGGGCGATCTTGCTTGGATTGAAGACTCGGTTAGGGTGATCGAAAAGAAAATACAAAGCGCATTCGACGTTTGGATTGACTCGCCAAGGCTCACGCGAGCGCAGTATGAGATCCAGGTCACACGGCTCACGGTCGACGATACAGATGCGACGGGCTATTCCGATTCGACAATCGTTTCTGTTGACGAGATCATAGAGGAGGCGCTGACATATCCACGGCTCGCGCTGTTGGCGATCAAACAACTGCCAACGAATCAAGTTAGTGGTCAGCCACCGCAATACGATTGCCTGGTCAAAGGCAAGTTGGTTCGCATCTACACGACAACGACGGCCTACACTACGGCATGGTCGGACAACCCAGCCTGGTGTTGTCTGGATCTCCTCACAAATCGTTTTGATGGATTAGGTGCATGGGTCGGCGACTATCGGGTGGACATCCAGTCTTTTATTGACTGGGCGGCTTATTGCGACGAGTTGGTTCCGATAGACGTCCAGGGGGCGACTGAAAAGCGCTTCACTTTGAATATCGTGTTGGACGGGTCTCTGAGTGCAGTGGATGCGATCAACCAGATTTGCATGACGGGCCGCGCCAATTTCATGCTCAAGGGAGATCAATGGAGCGTGCGCGTGGACCACGCCGAGGCTCCTGTCCAGTTCTTCCAGATGTCGCGGATTACAAAGGATAGTTTCTCGGTGTCGAAGCGCGCTAATGCTGAACTCGCAAACTATTTGGTAGGTGAGTTCTGGAATGAGGAACTGGACTACGAGCAGGACACGCTTCCGCTGGAAGATCAGACCGCGATCGTTGGTTCTGAGCAGATTGAGAAAACCGTGTCGCTCTTGGGTACGACGTCGGCATCCCAAGCGATGCGGCATCTCGCCTATTACATGCTGGCAAATCGTCTATGCCGACGAACGATCGAGCATGACGTCGGGACGGAGGCGCTCGCCATGGAGGCGGGAGACGTCTATCGCGTGGCGCACGATGTCCCAGGCTGGGGGTTCTCCGGTCGGCTTCGATCTGTGGATGAGACTGGGTCGATTCTTCGATTGGATCGGAACGTAACGATCGAATCCGGTAAGACCTACGAATTGACGGTGATCCACCCATCGTCGGACGATATCGACGTGGTGCGGGTCATGAGCAACCCGGGGACGATGGACGTCATCAACGTCTCGCGTAACTGGACGGTGATGCCTATCGCTGGGACGGACTACTCGTTCGGTGAGGTCGGGTCCTCCACGGTGCTCTATCGGTGCATGTCGATCACGGCCAGCAGTAACCCGGCGAAACGTCACATCCGAGGCCGCGAATACAACGCGGCCATCTACGAGCCAGACCTGACGGTGCTTCCCCTGGCCTCTACTACGAGGCTTCCGGATTCGCGAAGAATTCCGCCGGCTGTTACCAACCTGCGCCTCAACGAGCGCACGGCCTACGCCGAGGACGGCACGCTCTCTGCTGCGATCGACATCCATTTCACTCTTCCGTTCGTCACCGGAGTGCAGGCACAGGCCTTCTGGCGGCGCGTGGGGGACGTTGGGTGGCAGGAGGTTGGAGCACCGGTCTCCAGTGGATACATCACGATTGATCACGACGTGGAGACACCTGGAAGCACCTATGAGATATCCGTGGTATCGGTTAGTGCCACGGGAAACCGGAAGCATCCTGACGACGGCGTCAAATCGACGATCACGACGACTGGGTCGACGCGACGACCGGGGATTGTCACGGGGTTTGGGGTGGACCGTACGGTGTCGGGGCTGGTGTTTAGGTGGTTTCCGCTTGATCCTGTCACGAATTTTGATCTCGCCTACTATGAGATCCGAGATGGGGCTACGTGGGACACAGCCACCGTGGTTGGCCAGACAGCAGCCACAACGCTGGAAACGATCGCCTTCGTCCAGGGGACTCGAACCTATCTTATCAAGGGGTTCAACACTGTGGGGCGGGATTCACCTACGGCAGCAGCCGTTGTAATGATCGTTGACGCTCGGATTGGCGAGAACGTGATTTTCACGCGCACGGAAGATCCAACCTGGCCGGGCACGCTTGAAAGCATGGTGGTGGACGCTGGAGACCTTGTGCTCGAAACCGAGGCCGGAGTGGTCGCATGGCGAGCATCGCCACAAATCACTGCTCCGTTTCACTCCTCGATCATCGCAGGCGGGTATGGAACCGGGTTTCGAGTTTCCGGTAGCTACACGACTGCCGCCTTCGAGGTGGCGAGTCAGGCGCTTCGGTGCTTGGTTGGAACGGATCTTGAGGCGGATCAGGTGGACATGACGGCATACTGGAATTCTCCGGCCCTGGCAGACAAGACGTGGGATAGCGAATTCGCCAAGTCGCGTTCGTGGAACGAGGCTCCCGGAGGTCGTGTAGAGATTCGGACTGAGATGCGATTCTCCACCGCGGCCACGGCAGTCGAGGGGAGTTTTGGCCCGTGGCAAGTGCGTCCACAAAACATCGAAGTGCTTGTGCGATGGGCGCAAGTGCGTGTGGTGATCGTTGTTCGGGATTCTGCTTACACGGCGAAACTGAAGCGACTTCGCATTCTGTTCGATGTCCCAGACGTGGTCGAGGGTGGCGTGGTCACCACGTCACAGTACGGCACTGTGGATGTTGTGTTTGAGAAGGCGTTCAACGCTGAACCCAAGGTGGCGGCAACGGTGATCGGGGCCACGGCAGGAGATGACATTTTTATTCCGCCAGGGGACAAGACTGCTGCCGGATTCAAGATTTCCGTGCGCGATGCAGCAAACGCTTTGGTCGTGCGAACAGTGAATTTTACAGCGGTAGGATACTGAAATGACGCAAGCCTATAGAGACATCTTGGGGCTGGACCTTTTCAGCGACTCGCGGGGGTATCTCAACGCGACGGCCGATGCTCTGCGCACGCGCTTTTCTGGAGCAAGTGAACCTTCAAGTCCTGTGGCCTACATGCTGTGGTTGGATACGACGCTTGGGTATTTGAAGGAACGGAATGCAGCCAATGATGCATGGATTACACTCGGCAGAATTGGCGTCGACTACGGTGGGGCCTTGCCCGTGACGGGCGGAACGATGAGCGGCCCGATCAACATGGGCAGCCAGGTGATCACGAACCTCGGCCTTGGGGCTGTAGGTAGCACTGCTGCTGCTCGAGTGCAGGAACTGGATCTCAAGGTGAATAGCTACCAAGGTGCATTCACGGGCCGTGTTACATGCGACTCGGACCCTGGCGGCGATAATGGCTTGATCCGTCAGTCATGGGCTGAGGCGAGGTACTTGAATAGGACTGCTGATGGCCCGGGCGTCATGGCGGGCCCGCTCACACTTGCTGGGGATGCAACGACAGATTTGCAAGCTGTTCCACGTCAGCAGGTGCGGGATTTCGTCTCGTTCTCCACATCGCAAGGTCATCGGCATACTGGAACCGATGCGCGTCGCGTTCTTGGCACTGATATCGGAAGCGGATCTGTAACGGACAACTACGCCCTCAAGGCTAACGGCAGTGGAATATCGCAGTGGGTCCCCGACGAGAGGATGCACTTCCTGACGGGTGGCGAGGTGTTGGTCGCGACCTTGACGGCGAGTCAGGGGTGGACGTCCATCGATGTCTCCGCGCAAATCCCGGTGACGTACGGTGCCTATCGGACGGCGATTATAAAACTCAGTATAAACCCATCCTCCACCCTGTACCTAAGGACTCCAGGCGGCAGTACGGCGCAAACATGGTCAGGGGCTTCTGTGGCCACGTACCTGCCGGCTGTTACATTCATCAGGATGGTGAACAACATATTCGAAGCGTCAACGGGGGTCGGCGGAACCGGCGCCACAATCAATCTACTCGGTTACACGGATGTATAACAATGGCTGGAAACGTATTTTGTATCGGGTTCACTGATGTTGTCACGGTGGTCAACACGTGGAAGACGATGGCGAGCATAAGGGCTCCGACGAATCAAATGGTGCATGTCAAGCGCGTTAAGGTCGTTGGCGCTGGGATTGCTGGAGACGCCGAACCGCTGGGCGTGCGACTCGCGCGTGTAACGGCTGGGACTGGGACGAGAACGGTTGCCGTCGCACAGAAACTTAACAATGCGCTGCCGTGTGCCGTCCAGTCTACGGTATGTGTCAACTTCACAGCCGCGCCAACGGATTCCGGAACGGATCCATGGTTGTATCCTTCTCGATTCCATGCGCAAGGCGGTCAGGCCGATGACGTGACGTTCGACGATCTGTGGATTGCGGAGAACACGGAGTTGGCTCTCCAGGTACGGGTTCCGTCTGGTGGAACTGCGATCACCGCAACCGGCCACATTGTGGCTGAGGAATGAGACCTATCATGAGAATCTGGATCCTTGCGCTCTGCCTGTCCGTTTGTGTCTCGTGCTCGCTCGTCGAGCCGCAGTATGTGGCGCTCTCTCCGGAGCAGGTTGCGGTCCTCGAGGCGAAACTCGGGGACCTCGGGTCTGCGAATGCGGAGCTACTGCGCGTGGAGGTGGAGCGGCTCACGGGGATGCAGGTGGAAAGCGTCGCCAAGTTCCGGAGCGAGGTGTTGGCGAAGTTGACACCGCCGGCGCAAGAGGCTGGCGAGGCGGTTGCCACCACGCTCGTCGACAAGCTCATCGAAAACCCCACGGCGTCTGGTGCGCTGGCGGCGCTGCTGGGTGCTCTCGGTATAGGCGCTGAGGTCCTTAGGCGACGGATGTCGGCGTCGAAGACAAAGAAGAAGGCGGCTACGACGCCGGTGGTGCCGTGATGCCGTGGCTCAGTGCGAAGTCGTGGCAGAAGTCGCGGCTCGTGTGGCTCGGGGTCATCTCGACGGTCATTGGCGTGATCGAGGTGATGGCGAAGGACGCGGTGCTCACTGACGAGGCGAAGTCGTGGGCTCTGGTTGTCGTGGGGATTTTGACGGTGGTGTTGCGTGTGTTGACGGATACGAAAATCGGCAAAGAAACCGAGTAGGAGATTGCGATGTCTGGACTATCGACGACCTGGGCGAACGAGATTCTGGATCATGTCACCGGGAATGCGGACGCGCCAACGCTGGTGGGTTTGCCGTACATTGGCCTGTCTACGACGAAGCCTGCCAGTGACGGCACAAACGTGACGGAGCCGTCGGGCGGAAACTACGCGCGGGTCGCGTGCAACACGGTGGCGTGGGGAGCCGCTTCGGCTCGATCCATCGCCAACGAGGCAGCCGTGGTATTTGCCACTGCCAACGGTACGTGGGCGGCTGGTGTTGCCTTGGAATACTGGGTGATATACACGGCCATCACCGCAGGCACGCTGATCATGTGGGGTGAGATCACGGGTACGGGTCCGATTGTGACAAGCGGGATGACGCCGAGCTTCGCGATTGGCGTGCTGACGGCGACGATTGCCACCGATCAGTAATTCCCTCATGAGTCCACCGTCCACCCCCGCTTCGCGCAGGGGTGGACGGTCGTGGGAGTGAAATGCAATGGCGCGGATCATCGATGAAACTTTTGAAGGCTCCAACAACGGCTATGATGAGGCGTGGACGGAAACCGTCGACTCAGGGCAAACCGTAAACCAGGATAGTTCTGGACCCGGAACTTTTCCATCCGGCGGTGGGACCGAGTGTCTTCAAATAATAAAGACCGCAACGTCCGACGCAAGAGCATTCACGACACGGGATTACGGGTCGCAGCAATCCGTATCGTACACGAGGGCGTACGTCTATTATACGGCGCGGAGCCTTGCGAGCGGAAACGCCTTTTACATCTTCTCGGTAGGGAATGCAGCCAACCCTCTATCTGTAGGAGCCTCGGCACAATGCTCCCTGTACAACAACGCAGGCACATACGTATGGCGTATGGGGTATCACATTGCAGCGGGGTGGCAGTATATCGTTGGCACCGACGCTGTCCAGCTCGATACATGGTACCGGGTAGAGCTTGAGATAAATAATGGCACGATATCGTTCAGGGTAAATGGGACGCAGATCGGATCGACAGCTAGTGGCGTGACGTTGGACAGGGGTACGCCGAGGTATTGGCATGTGGGCGTGTATTATGGTGGGACCAACACGACTACGTTTTACGAGGATCTTTTCGCCGTTGACAATGCGACATGGGTAGGCGAGGAGATCACGGACCCT
>JAZDLZ010001011.1:0-6582 GCA_043801535.1 Pseudomonadota bacterium | reverse complement strand
CGCCCACCGACGCGCCCACCGATGCGCCCACCGACGCACCCGCGCCCACCGATGCCGGCGTGGACGCCAGCGTCGATTGCGACGACCAGAACGTCTGCACCGATGACGAATACTCGCCGCAGGGCGATTGTCTCCACACTGCCAATGCTGCCTGGTGCGACGACGGGGTGTTCTGCAACGGCGACGATGCTTGTGGCGGCGGCGCGTGCAGCGTCCACCACGGCGATCCCTGTGCCGGCGGTCCCGAGTGCGCCAACGTCTGTGACGAGGTCGTCGACACCTGCGACCTGCCGCTCGATGCTCCCTGCTCGAGCGACGGCAACCTCTGCACGGATGACGTGTGCAACGGCAGCGGCGCCTGCACCCACGCCAACAACGCCGCAGCGTGCGACGACGGGATATTCTGCAACGGCGACGATGCTTGCAGCGGCGGTGCGTGCAGCGTCAATGCCGGCGACCCGTGCGCGCCGAACGGATGCGACGAGGAGAACGATGCTTGCTGCCTGCCCCTCTCCTGCTCGGGAGCCGGCGCCGACTGCGGCACTATCACCGACGGCTGTGGAGGAAGCCTGGTCTGCGGCACCTGCATGGCACCCCAAACCTGCGGTGACATCGCTGCCAACCTGTGTACTTGTTCTACCGTGACCCAGTGCCTGAATGCCGACGGCTGTTGCCCTCCTCTCTGCAGCCTCGACAACGACACCGACTGCACTGCCTGCACGCCGACAACGGAATTCATCGACCAGCAAGACGACGTCGGCGGCTATAGCTCGCTGGCCCAAGCCACCGACGGCAGTCTTCACCTCAGCTACCACGACAAGACCAACGGGGCGCTCATGTACGCCACCAATGCTGCCGGGGCCTGGGCAACCTCGATCGTGGTCCCGAGCATGGTCTATTCCTCCCGAACATCGATCGCGGTCGATGCCAACCGCAGAGTCCACATCAGCTACGCCGCCCCCGGAGGGCTCCACTATGTCACCAACCGCTCGGGCGCCTGGGTGACCGAGACTGCCAGCACCGAATACGTGCGTGACACCGATCTGGCACTCGACGGCAACGGAGGCGTACACCTCGTCGCCACCAACGAACGCTCCAATTCGGTACGCGTCCTGTACGTGACCAACGCGACTGGCGCGTGGGCAACGACCTATCTGACCGGGTACGGGCGCTCCGGTCCCTCGATCGCGGTCGACGGCAACAACAAGGTTCACGTGAGCTACCAGGAAGGGGAAGGTCCGTATCAGAACCCCGAACCACCCTACGAATATCGAGCGGCGCTGGTCTATCACACCGACGTATCGGGCTATTGGGAAAAGACCTACGTCGACGCCACCCCGTTTGCGAGCGTGGGAGCCTATTCGTCGATGGCCGTGGACGCGCAGGGCTACGCTCACCTCAGCTACCAGGACGGCACCAACTCCGATTTGAAGTATGCCACCAATGCCTCGGGCAGTTGGCAAACCAGCGCAGTCGACAGCCGTGACTTCATGGGAAGGTGGACTTCGATCGTCGTCGACGCTTCTGGCGAGATCCACATCAGCTACAACAACTCGGGTGCAGGCGACGTGATGTACGCCCACAACGTTCTCGGCACTTGGAGCAAAGCTCAGGTCTGGACGAACGGTGGTCTCTACACCTCGCTCGCCGTGGACGCGACCGGAGCAGCGCACATCAGCTACTACGACAGCGTCACCGACGATCTGGGCTACATTCGGCTGTGCCGCTGATTCACCGGTCGAATCAGACTCGGCCGCCCCAGCGAACGATTATGCCGGTGCAACTCGGGCCGAAGTTCCGGTAGTATCGGCATGCCAGGAGGGCAATAGCGACGATGGGTGCGTTACCCGGGGATTCACTGCTTTCTGCCGACAGCATGGTGGATCACTATCGGGTGTTGCAGATCATTGGGCGCGGCGGGATGGGCGAGGTGTATCTCGCCAGGGACACGAAGCTTGGACGAAGGGTGGTGCTGAAGCTCATTCACCCCCGCCACGCCCTGTCTACCGGCGCCACGGCGCGGCTCCTGGAGGAGGCTCGCATCACTGCCAGCTTCAACCATCCGCACATCGTCACGGTGTACGGGGTCGGCGAGCACCAGGGTAGTCCGTATCTGGCGTTGGAGTACGTGGACGGCCAGACACTCCGGCAGCGCATGAACGAAGAGCAAAGGCCCTTGGGCTGGCAGAAGAACAGAGTGGCGGTCAAGGAGGTCATGCGCATCGGGCTGGCAATCGCCCAGGCGTTGGCGGAAGCACACCGGAACAGGATTCTCCACCGCGACCTGAAGCCGGAAAACGTGATGCTGGGCAGGGACGGCCGGCTGCGCGTCCTCGATCTCGGCCTGGCCAAGCTTCTTACCAGCGCCCCCGCTGGCGATACTCCGGTGAACGCGAGCAAAGCACTGCCAGCCGCGCACGCGGGCGAAATGGGAAAAGACGGAAGCGGGACGGAATCCGGAACCGGAAAAGGTGACGGGAACGAGGCGGCAGTGGCTGACACGATGCTCGGCGATGTCAGGCACCAGACGTCGAGGAACGCGCTGGCCGGGACTCCCCTCTATATCGCACCGGAAGGCTGGCGTGGCAGCCCCATCACCGAGGCTGCCGACATATGGGCTCTCGGAGTGGTACTCTACGAATTGCTCGCTGGCCGGCATCCCTACCAGGAGACGCGACTGTCGGTGCTGACTGCGGCGGTCGCCTCTCCTTCGCCGGCTCCGCCTTTGCCTCTGGGCTGCGCAGAGCCAGAGGAGCTGCGCGCCCTGGTTGCCGCCTGCCTGGAAAAGGCGCCGGAGGCGCGACCGACCGCCGCCGACGTGGTAGGACGCCTCGAGCGACAACTGATTGCCGACCGAGGAGAGCTCTCCGAGCAGGATAGCCCGTTTCGCGGGCTGCTTCCCTTTGGCGAACGGCACGCGGCCTTCTTTTTCGGTCGCGATGCCGAGGTGGGGGCTTTTCTGGAGAGCATGCGCGAACAGGCAGTGCTGCCAGAGGTGGGACCGTCCGCATCGGGCAAGAGCTCCTTTGTGCAGGCAGGTGTGATCCCGCGATTGAGGGAGCAGGGACGATGGGTGGTATTGCTGATGCGCCCCGGTGCCGACCCGTTCGCATTCCTGGCTGCGACCATGAGGCGAGGCGACGCTGCGCTGGTATCGATGGGTGCAGGACGCTGGCCATCGGCCAGCGAAGCCGTCATGGCTGGCGAGCTGGGTGGTGGTCCCCACTCGCTGAACCTGGAGCTGCACCGGCTCGCCGAGGCAGAGAACAGCAGGGTGCTGCTGTTCGTCGACCAGCTCGAGGAGGTCTGCACGCTGGTCAAGGACGAACGGGTGAGGCGCCGCTTCGTGGAGAGCATCTGCGGAGCGGTCGACGATCCGCGTAGTCCGGTCCGGGTGGTCTTCACTATCCGGGACGATTTCCTCGGCCGCATCGCGGAAGGCAACCTGGCAGCGGAGGTATTGCGGCGAGTGATGGTGGTGAAGCGGCCTGGGCCGGAAATGCTGCGAGAAGTGCTGGTCCAGCCGCTCGAGAGGCTGGGCTACCGCTACGAAGACGCCGAGCTAGTGGACAAGATGATTGCCTCGGTACGCGGGGAGCCGGCATGCTTGCCGCTCCTGCAGTTTGCCTGCCGGATGCTGTGGGAACGGCGGGACAAGGGGAGGCTGGTGCTGAGTCGGGCAGCCTACGAGGCGATGGGAGGAGTGGCAGGAGCGCTGGCCGAGCATGCCGACGGAGTGCTGGAAGGACTGACGCCAGATGAAGCGCGATCGGCGCGCGAGCTTCTCCTGCGATTGGTGACAGCGGAGGGAACGCGGCGAGTCGTTCCAGTGGCGCAGGCGCTGGACGGCCTCGATCCCCGTGCAAGCGACGTGCTGCGGCGATTCACTCGGACTCGACTGCTGACCGTGAGACAAGAGCAGGGCGACGACTCGGGCGGCACGACGGTGGTGGAGCTGGCGCACGAATCGCTGGTGCTGACGTGGGGAAGGTTGGCCCGGTGGCTTGACGAGAGCCGAGACGAGCTGGCGTTCTCGAGGGAGGCAGCGCAGGCTGCCGAGCTGTGGTGCAGACGGGGACGGCGGGACGAGGAGGTCTGGCAGGGCGAAGCGCTGGCCGACGCCCGGCGAAAGCTGACCCGCCTGCAGAGCAAGGCTCCCGAGCAAGTCACGCAGTTCGTTGCTGCCGGTTTGCGCAAGGAGAAGCGACAGCGGCAGCGCAGGCGCGCGCTCGCGGCCGGCGCCATGGCGCTGCTGGCAGCGGTGGCGGCGCTGTCGCTGCTGCGCGAGCGCGAGACCAGGGTACAAAAGGAGCGTGCCGAGGCAGAACGGCAACGCGCCGAGACGCGCGAAGCCGAGGCCCAGCGCGAGGGAGCAAGGGCAGCGTTCGTTCGTGGCGACATGCTGGAGGCACGCGCCAAGCTGCGGGGCTCGCTGGAAGCACAGGACTCGCTCCTCGGGCGGACGCTGTGGTGGCGCCTCGAACGCGATCCGTTGGTGTGGAGAAAGGATCTTGGCGCAGCAGTGACGGCCGTGACCTTCTCACCCGACGGCAAGACGGTAGCAGCAGCAGCTAACACTCGGCTGGTGCACCTCTTCGAGGTGGATACCCAGAGGGTGCGATTCTTGCGAGGGCTGGCGGGCGACGCTACGTCGCTCGCCTTCGCGCCAGATGGGCAGCGCTTGGCTGCTGGCACAGTGGCAGGCGCAATTGCGCTCTTCGACCTCGACAAGAGAGTGACACGGACCGTCGCGGGACACTCGAACGTTGTCTGGGGCTTGGCCTTCAGTCCAAATGGTCGGCAATTGGCTTCCGCGAGCGAAGATCGGACAGTCCGGATCTGGGATACCGACTCTGCCAAGCTAGTGCGGGTATTGGCCGGGGACGAAAGCGCAATTCGAGGAGTAGCCTTCGGCCCCGATGGTTCTTCGCTGGCCTACCACTCTGCCAGACTGGTCCACCTCTTGGACGTGGCTACCTGGTCGGAGAAAAAGGCTCTGGCAGGCAACCATGGCACTGTCTGTGGCCTGGCATTCAGTAGCGATGGCAGCTGGCTGGCCGGCGGTGCCTCCGACGGAAGCATTCTCCTGTGGGACGCGACCACCGGCAGCCAGCGGGCGGTTCTGGTCGGGCACGCGACGAGCAGTGTGCGTAGCCTCGCCGCCAGCAAGGACAACCGAACCGTGGCGTCCGGCAACCGCGACGGCAGCATCCGGGTGTGGGACGTGACGACCGGTCGCGAACGCAACTCTCTCCTCGGTCATCGGTCGCTTGTCTATTCCGTGTCGTTCAGCCCCGACGGTTCTACTCTGGCGTCAGGCAGCGCCGACGAGAGCATGAAGCTCTGGCGAGTGGCGATCAGGCCGCCTGGCAAAAATGTCGGACACCAATCCACGGTCCGCCTCGTTGCTTTTAGCCCCGACAGCAGGCTCCTGGCATCCGCCGGGAACGATTCTTCGGTGCGAATCTGGGATGCGGCAACCGGTTCCCAACTGCAAACGCTGCAAGAATCCGCTGGCGATTTTCGCGGAGTCGCCTTCAGCCCCGACGGTCGCCTGCTAGCTGCCGGCAACTCGGATGGAAGCATCCTGGTCTGGGACTCCGACTTCGGCACCAAGCCGCGCGCATTCCCTGGTCATCGAGGAGCAGCATCTGGAGTCGCCGCAGTAGCTTTCAGTCGTGATGGCAGCACGGTGTTCTCGGTAGGCCCGGACAAGACCGTACGCCTCTGGGATCCGACCACTGGCCGGGAACGACAGACACTGACCGGCCATGCTGGGATCATCGAGAGTGTTGCCACCAGCCCCGATGGCAGATTCGTCGCCTCGTGCAGCTACGACCGGACCATCCGCATCTGGGATGCGCACACTGGAATCCTGCACCGAGTGCTCGAGGGACACGAGGACTTGGTTCTGGAGGTCGACTTCGCCCCCAACAGCAAGCTGCTGGCGTCCGCGAGCTGCGACCGGACCGTCCGCCTGTGGAATCTGGCTACTGGCGTTTCCAGGACCATCGGCGAGCATGCGGGGAACGTCTACTCGGTGGCGTTTCATCCCGATGGCCGGCATGTTGGGACGGCCTCCGTCAACGGCGTGGCCTACATCTGGGACTCGGAAACCGGCAAGCACGTTTCCCTCCGCGGTCATCGGCGTGACGTTCTGTCCATCCGTTTCTCTCCAGACGGCAGAATCGCCGCCACCACCAGCGAGGACGGGACAGTACGCCTCTTCGATGTCGAGAACGCGACGCCAATCTGGCGTGCACCGGTGCTCGTTCGCCCTACCCCTGGCTCCGGTAGTGCAATCCCCGAGGCTTTCACTCACCTTGGCTGGACAAGGCTTCAGGAACCTGACCGCACCGCAACCGCAACCGCCGTCGCCGCCGTCGCCGACGCCGTCGCCGACGCCCGATCCGCATCGACCGCCAGGTCGGAACAGCCTGTTGTCGAATGGCGCCGCGCCGTGGAAACCAGGGCGATCACTGGTGCAGTGGCGCCGGATCCTGGCATCTCCGAACTACTCTGCCTGCGCACCAACGACGATCATCTCCAGGGGGTGTGATCGTTGCTCGTTGGTCCCCGTCG
>JAZDLZ010000999.1:0-2752 GCA_043801535.1 Pseudomonadota bacterium | reverse complement strand
GAGTCTCACGCCGAGGCGAAGTTGTTGCCAGCTTCTGCTGCCGAGTTCTTCCGAAGCAGAAGGCTCCGGTGTAGCGCGGATTGTGTAGTACTTGCAGCGAGCGACAATGGCCAAGGGGGCCCCAGACGAGCTCGCCTTTCTGAGTTCCGCTTCGCGGACGTCGAGGAAACAGGATCTGCTCTTTGTGGAAATGCTTCAACGTAGCCAGCGCAGTGCCTGTTCGTCGGAAGGTTTGAAAGAAGAGTCGAATTGTCTCCTGGACTCGCTTGTCCGGATCGAGAATTACACGATCGGCACTGTCGTAAAGAAACCCTATGGGCAGAGCAATCCGAAGCTCACCGCGGCGGGCTTTGTTGAGAAGGCCACCACGCAGACGGGTCCGTAGCACATGAAGCTCTGCCTCGGACATCGTTCCTTTGAGGCCGAGCAGAAGGCGGTCGTTGAAGTCGCTCGGACAATACAGACCGTCTTCATCGAGAATCAACGTGTCTGTCAACGCGCAAATCTCGAGGAGTCGATGCCAATCGCTGGAGTTCCTTGCAAGCCGCGAAACCTCGAGCCCCAAGACAATGCCAACGCGCCCCATCCCGACCTCAGCAACGAGTCGTTGGAACCCTTCCCGATCGCTCGCGGACGCACCCGACTGTCCTTGGTCACAATCGATGATATGGACCTGCTCAATGCGCCAACCCAGGGCTGTCGCACGATCACGGAGCGCGTATTGTCGCTCGGCACTTTCCGTGTTCTCAAAGACCTGTTGATACGTAGATTGACGAACGTAGAGATATGCATCTCGCTTCAAGTGACTCACTGTGACTTTTGAATGCTCCTTTGTTCTCACGCCCTCATCTCCTTCTCCAGGTTGTTCAAGGCTATGTTGGCCAGCACGTGGACCACTTCGGCATCGACTTCGTTCGAGAGGTCGCTCGCATCAGCTTGCGGTGGCTGTGGCGGCGATGTGGACAAAGTCGTGCAAGACCGCCAAGCGTCGATCCAGGCAGCAACGCCGCTGTGTAGCAACACTGCAAGCCCGAGGCGGCAGCCGAAGGTGTGCTGCTCCATCACCTGCCGTCGAATCTCCTCGTACCGCGTGGTCACCACGCCGTTGGCGCTGGTTGCGCGGTCGGGTTCTCGTGCTACGGCCGTTTTTTTTTCTGGCGCTTCAGCGCACGTTCGATACTGCGGGGATGAACATTGATGCGAAACCGTTTCCAGATCAGTGCCGCTAGCTCCGATGAGGTGAGCTTCGGATCCTCGACTAGCTGATCGCGAACGAATGTGATGACCTCGACGGTCAGCTTGTGAGCGCTGCGCGGTCCTGGTTTTTCCGGCACCAGCGCGGCAACTCCGCCCGCCTCGAACGCTGCCTTCGCTTTGTAGTACGACACGCGCGACAATCCAAACGCCTTTGCAGCGTGGCTGGCGGGCTTGCCGTCGACACGAACGCGGCGCAGCATCTCGTACTTCACCTGAACCGCGTCGCGCGCGTCGAAGAACTCGTGCGTCGCGAAGACATCGTCGGTTACCGCCTCGGGATGGGAATGCAAGCACCCCCGCTTTCGAAGCGTCTCCGTTTTGGGGCTGTGGGGTTTGCGGCTCGCCAAGGTCTGTAAGGGTAACTATGCCGTCGTGGCGAACCACTGTCAACCCTCTTTCGTTCATAACCGGCACCCAGGTACACGCCAACGCAATCACAGAGACAACCTTGGTCTAGGCTAGATGTCGCCACACGGCAGAATCCCCTTTACACTATAGGCATAGTTTGGTTTACACGTGGCACACCACGTTTCGTCCCCCCTCATCCTGTTTCACTCACCAACTCGGCGAGCTGGAGCAACTCACGAACTCGGAAATGCGACCTCCCAGCCGCTACCGCGATGAACGAGTCTGTTGGCTTCGCGCTCGTCCACGCGGCTGGAAAGCCCCTGAGACGGCCATCGTGGTCGTGGCAGTAGACCCACTCTTCAGCCCAGTTGTGCCGGTATGCGACCAACTCAAACCAACACCCGTACAGAGGATGAAACGGGTGGCTGATGTAGAAACCTCGCAGCTCATCATCACCATTGGGTGTACTTGATGGCCCACTCGAATCCGATCGTGGAACGCTTCTTCGGCAGCCTCAGACGCGAGTGCCTTGATCACATTCTGATTCTCGGAGAACGACACCTGCGGCGCGTTCTCCGAGAGTACGTCACCTACTTCAATGAGGGCCGACCGCACCAGGGGATCGCTCAAGCGATTCCAAAGGCCACAGCGAACGACAACATCGTCGCCGTCGGAGACATCGTGGCCCGGCCGATCTTGGGCGGATTGCATCATGACTATCGGCGGGCCGCGTAACGATGATCATCAACGATCTCGCGGCGGACGAGGCCCGTAGCCAGCACGGGCACATCGTCGAGGCGATGGAACCAGTAGCCGGGCCGCCTGCGATCGTGAACGATGGCGACGATCCAGAGCGTGTCGTCGGCGATGGTGTAGGCGATGGACTGGTCCTCGACGTACTCCAGATCCGACTCGTCTTGTTCGGCCACGGCTCCCCCGATCACCGGATCCTTCACCTACACGGCGAGCCAGTCCTCGACACGCAAACCCGTGATCGTGCCATCGTGCAGCGCCTGGTCGTTGGTTGCGAGCGTGGCGTCTAGCTCGAGAGCGGTCGCTGCGATGAGTAAGTCCACGTCAGACTTGGAGATGCCGCGCCGGCGCAAAGCTGCCTTGATGTCCGCGAAACGCTCCGCGATTCCTCGAT
>JAZDLZ010000972.1:0-2437 GCA_043801535.1 Pseudomonadota bacterium | reverse complement strand
GATGGGGGAGGTGTACCTGGCGCGCGACACCAAGCTGGGGCGGCGGGTGGCGCTGAAGGTGATTCGTCACGGGCGCCTGCCCGCGGACCGGAAGGCAGTGAGCCGTTTTCTCGAGGAGGCGCGCATCACTGCCAGCTTCAGCCATCCGAACATCGTTACCGTGTACGGGGTTGGCGAGTACGAGGGCAATCCGTATCTGGCGCTCGAGTACGTGGAGGGCGAGACGCTACGGCAGCGGATGAACAAGGAGGCAGTGCCGGCAAGGGAGGTGATGCGCACCGGCATGGCGATTGCCCAGGCCTTGGCCGAGGCGCACCGGAACCGGGTGCTGCACCGCGATCTCAAGCCCGAGAACGTGATTCTGGCCAGGGACGGGCGGCTGCGGATTCTCGACCTCGGGCTGGCGATGCTGCTCGGCGATGCGACCGACAAGACGGCGCTGGCCAGCACGATGCTGGTCGAAGCGAGGGCGCGAGCAGCGGAAGTGGATGCCGAAGCGCTGGACACGTTGTGCGATCCGCACAGCACGCCGGCCGGAGTGCTGCAGGGCACGCCGTTCTACATTGCTCCCGAGGGATGGCGCGGGCAGCCGGTCACCGAGGCGGTCGACGTGTGGGCGCTCGGGGTGGTGCTGCACGAGCTGCTGCTGGGCCGGCGGCCGTATCAGCACACGCTGCCGTGCATGTTTCCGCTGGTGGTGGCCACCGAGGTTCCGGTGCCGGCGGTATCTGGGCCGGGGATTCCCGACGAGCTGGCGGCGCTGGTGGACCGCTGCCTCGACAAGGAGCCTGGTCGCCGGCCAACGGCTGCCGAGGTGGCGAATCGACTGGAAGGCATGCTGCGTTGGCGGCACCTCGAAGGCGAGCGGAACCCGTTTCGCGGGCTGCTCGCGTTTGGCGAACGTCATGCTGATCTGTTCTTCGGCCGCGACGCCGAGGTGACCGCGTTTCTCGAGTCGCTGCGCGACCAGCCAGTGGTGGCAGTGGTCGGTCCGTCGGGGGCGGGCAAGAGCTCGTTCGTGCAAGCCGGGGTGATCGCCAGAATGCGCGAGCGCGGCAACCTGGCGCTGGTGCAACTGCGACCGGGAAGCGAGCCGTTCGAGACCCTGGCGAGGCAGTTGCAGCAGCGCGGAGACGGGGAGAGCTTTCCTGATACTTCCGATCCGAGCCGTCGGGGCAGGGAGGCAAACCTGCTCGTGGAAGCAGCGCAGATCGGTGGAGTCAGCGGACCGGTGCCGGTGACAGTGGAGGTTTCGGGTGGCGATCGCCATTCCGGCGAAGTCGACCTCGACGTGGCCGCAGCAACGGCAACCAGCGCCAATCTGAAGGAATTGGCCACACAGCTTCGGGAGAACCCGCGCCTCTTGAACGTGCTCCTGCACGAGCTGGCGGCGAAGACCAGGAGCAAGGTTCTGCTGTTCGTCGACCAGCTCGAGGAGGTGTTCACCCTGGTCGCCGAGAACGAGGTGAGACGGCGGTTCGTGGAGGCAGTGTGCAAGGCAGTGGAGGAGCCGGCCAGCCCGGTGCGTGCGGTGTTCACGGTCAGGGACGACTTCCTCGGGCGCGTCATGGCCGGTACCGACGTGGGAACGGCGCTGGATCGGGTGGTGGTGCTGCGGCGACCAGGGCGGGCAGAGCTCGCCGAGATGCTCGGGCGGCCGGTGGCGATGGCGGGCTACAGCTACGAGGATCCAGCGCTCCTCGACGAGATGGCAGCGTCGATCGAGGGAGAGCCGGCCTGTCTCCCGCTCGTGCAGTTTGCCGCCCAGCTCCTCTGGGAGAAGAGGGATCGGGCCAGACGGCTGATCCTGCGCGCGGCCTACCAGGAGATGGGGGGCATCGCTGGCGCCCTGGCCGAGCATGCCGACGGAGTGCTGGCCGGCCTTGGCAGCGAGCAAGTGCAAGTGGCGCGCGAGCTGCTGCTGGCGCTGGTCACTCCGGAGGGCACCCGCCGGGTCGTGGCGATGCGGGAGATCGAGGCAAGCCAGGGTGGCGCTGGCAAGACGGTGCTGGGGCGGCTGGCGCAGGCCCGGCTGATCACCATTCGAAGGGGGCGGACCGGGGAAACGATCGACGCGGTGGCAGAGCTGGCGCACGAATCGCTCATCCGTACCTGGGGACAGCTCGCCCGTTGGCTCGAGGAGAGCAAGGAGGATCGAGAGTTCCTCGCCGAGGCACAGGGGGCAGCGGAGCAATGGGAGAAGCGCGGCCGGCGCGACGAGGAGCTGTGGCAGGGCAAGACCCTCGACGAGAGCCTGGTTCGCCTGGAGCGTTGCCAGTGCAGCGTGCCGGAGGCGGTGCGGCGCTTCCTGGCCAGCGGGTCGGTCAAGAAACGGCGCTGGCGTCAGAGGCGCCGCGTTGCCATGGCGATCGGGGTGTCGCTCCTGGCGGTGGTCGCCGTGGTCTCGACCGTGCGCGAGCGCGAAGTGCGGCGGCAG
>JAZDLZ010000932.1:0-3582 GCA_043801535.1 Pseudomonadota bacterium | reverse complement strand
ACCAGTCAGCAGAGAAAGCTCGTGATTGTGTCGCTGCCCCGCGGGATGGCCGCTGGCGTGCTCGCAACCTTGCCGGCGTCCGCAGGCGTAGCTGGAACCAGCCAGTTTCCAACCATCGTCTTTGCGTGCGTGTTGGCGACGATTCTGGTCTTTGCCGTGGGATTTCCACTCGTACGGAGAGGCGCGCCGCCCCAGATCGCAATCGCGACCGCGACCGCGACCGCGACCCGGACTCTGACTCTCGTCACCAGCGAGGCGATGTCCGAGCCTGCGCCAGCCGATTCGCCAGCCGATTCGCCATCGGAGTCGCCGCCCGAGAATGCGGCAGGAAGTCCAGGAGCCTAGCGCAGTGTTGTTCGTTGGCCTCGAACGCGACGCGCGTTGGTTTCGCTGGGGGGGCGCGCGGATCGGCGCCGCCCTGTTGGGGACGGTGATTTCGGTGATCGCCGTTGCCTTGCCCGCCCGGTGGGCGTCGGCTCAGATCGTCAACGTTCGACCGCTTCTCGCAGGCGACAAGGAGTCGGGAGCATCGGGAGCCGTCGAAGGATCCCTCGACTGGAGGACGGGCAATACCGAGCTATTGCTCGTATCGGGGAACGTTCTGGCGAGGTATCGCGCCGGTGTACACCGAGTATTCATGATGACGCGCGCCGAGCTCGGAATGCAGTCAGGTGGGCGTTTCCTCGACAAGGATTTCGAGCACCTGCGCTACCAGTGGGAGGCCTTTCCGCGGGTTCATCTCGAGACTTTCGCGCAGCACGATCGCGACGAGTTTCGCCGACTGAGCCTGCGTGCTCTCTGGGGTGGCGGACCGCGCTCGCTACTCGTTTCGTCGAAGGCGTTCGAGCTGGAGCTCGGAATCGCCTACATGCTCGAGATCGAGCGTTTGCGGGAAGGCCCCGAGTCCGATGCCGGCGACACTACCCTTGCGCACCGAGCTTCCGCCTGCATCGCAGCAGTCCTCCGTGTCGAAAAGGGTGTCAACCTTGGCGAGACGATCTACCTTCAACCGCGTCTCGATCGGCCGCGAGACGTGCGCGTGCTGAGCGAGACGGAGTTGTTGGTCGAGTTTGCCAAGCGTTTCGCGTTGAAGGTCGCGTTCGCTGCGATGGTCGACTCGGAGCCCCCAATTGGGCTACGCAGGCTGGATACGACTCTCAAGAGCAGCCTCCAGTTTCGGTTCTAGGCCGTCGCTGGCGGTACAATCCCGGTTCCACGCTTTCGGCCATTCGATCGATGCTCAGCCCTCCACCCAAGAAACGGTTGATTCGCTCCGCAGCACGCCGCGGAGCCTCGATTGTCTGCTGGAAGCTAACGAAGAGTGTCTCGACGTTCGGTTGCGCCCGCAGCCAGTCTTCGATGTCGGCAACGTGGGCGACAAAGGCACGCCTTATTGAGGATTCGTCATCCGCATCGACCTCGCCGCGACGAGCCAGCATTGCCCGCTGCGAAGCCAGGACCTCATCGAGATCCCGGCGTACGAAGACGATCCGATAGCAGTATTTGGACGGCAGGTCTGGCAAGAGAGTCGACACAACCTTGACCGCCTTCCCGGCGGCGGTGTCGAGCCAGGTGGCGTCCCGCTTCGTTCGCTTGACTGTTTCCAGCTCAAAGTAGCCGAGCGGGTTGTCATCGTCCGCGGCCCGAATGCCATCCGTCATGATTGCGAGGCCACCTGCACGGAGCATGCGCATGAGCATCGAGGTGCCGGATCGCGGCAACCCAGAAACGACGACGATTTGGTCAGGTTCCATCTCGTGTATCCTCTCAAATGCCTGGCGGTTAGATCGTAACTCTCATTGGACGGCGAAGAAGAAACGCGACGAAGGTGGCGAGGCCGAGCCAGTAGAGCCACCAAGGTACCGACATGCCCAGCCAGCGCTGAAGACTGGCCGGGTGGCGGACGGCGACCACTTCCATGCCAGCGTTCGCGGGCAAAGGTTCCTCCGAGCCAAGGGCGAATGCCGACGCCAGACCAGCACGCCGTTCGGGGCTCGCCTTGTCACTCGAGGCCGCCGAGAGCAACTTGGCAATCGTGCGGTCGCCTATCGAAAGGAGAAGATCGTGCCGGCCCGGTCTGGAGAGCACGACTCGAACGTAGACCACGCGTTCGTCTTCGACGAAAAGCGGGGGAGCGGTGATCCGCATTCCTGCTCCTGCTGTCTCGGCTCGCAGTACCGAGCCATCCACCCCAGGCGCGAGAGTGACACGAACGTTCAGGGGCTCGGATAGCGGCAGCGGCGCCAAGCCGTAGCGAATCTCGAGGCAGGGGTAGAGAATGGCGAGCGGCGGAAGAAGAACGAGAAGCGCTGGCAGCAAACAGACAAGGTAGCGTGCGCTCCAGCAGAGTAGTCGTCCCAGCGCGGCAAACATGCGGCGTGGCGAGTCGAGAAACAAGCGCACCTCGTAGACCGCCGACGTCATGCGGTCGCGCGACTTCTCGAGCGCTCGCTGAGGAGTCACCTTGCCTACTACCCAGAGCATGGCTACTCCAGTTACGACTGCCAACACCGTGAGCGATGCCTGAGCTGGAAGCTGATCTACCGGCCAGAGCAGAGTCTCGGTTGCAGCTCGAATCGTCTTGGCGATCAACGACACCATGTTGGGTCAACGGTCATTGGTATTCGAATCTGTCCCGCTGCGCCTGCGCCTGTTTGTCAGTCGATGTATCCCAGGCCGCGCAGCCGGGCAGCAAGTCTTGCCTGGTCGGCAGCAGGCTCCTCGTACGCACGCAGCCCACGCTCGAGCAGGTGCAAAACTAGCTCCTCAGACGAGGAATAGCCATATTCGTCACCTCCAGGGGAATTGTGATTGCAGCCCCCGAGGTGCGCAGTGGATTCCGCGGTCCTACGAGCGCTGCGCGGGCCTTTCTGCTGCCATCGCCAAGCTCGAGGCGATGCACGATCCCGCCCGACATATCGCCAGCAGCTACCGCTGGGTCGCTGGCAAAACGCTGAAACGTACCATATGTACCGAGGAGGTCTGGCGTACCCATCCCCGTCAGAGTCTCGCTGCGCCAGTCTTCATCGGGGGGAAAGAGGTCGGGAAGGCGCACGATCGTAGCAGGAATCCCGTGCTCCTCGAGCAGCTCCCAGAATGGTCGGCCACCGCGCAGAGACTCGATGCGCGCCGACCCGAGTGGAATGCGCCACCCTGCCAGGGAGATGGCCCGTTCTGGATCCTTGGCCAGCGACGTTGACAGGTACGGCTCCATCGTCGCCGGATCCCGGTGGACGAAGTCGAATATCCCGTGTCCGTCGGGCGAGAGGCCGGTAATGAAAGTCGCCCACGCAACCGGGCTCTGCGGCGGCATGGTACTTTCCAGATCGATCAAGGCACCTCGCTCGGCGAGGGCAGCCAGGTTCGGCATGCGATTCTCTGCCATGAAACGCCTGACCAGCCCGGGATCCAATCCATCGAGGCCCAGGACAACGAGCCGGCGCTGGCAGGCTGGTCGATCGCCATGACCGCCAGCACAAGCGCCCGCCAATCCGAGGCCGACCAATGATAGGACGAGCTGAAAGGAGGCCACTCGGAAGGTGACCAGACAGGCAACCCCCCTCGACTGTCGACTGTCGTCTG
>JAZDLZ010000920.1:0-3969 GCA_043801535.1 Pseudomonadota bacterium | reverse complement strand
TGACTCGACGGAATGACGGTCAAGAGACTCTTGGTCTTGTGGTGTGACTCGACTGGTCATACTGAGGTTATCGACCGCCCGCGTAGGAGGTTGCTTGTAGTTCGATGGATGAATCGTCCCGTCGGGAGATCGCGGTCGAAGTCGCGGTCGAAGTCGCGGTCGCGGTCGATCCTTCGCGGTCGCGGTCGCGGTCGATCCTTCGCGGTCGCGGTCGCGGTCGAAACGCAAGAACCCTGCCACCGTTTTAGGGGGACACTCCCGCTATTCTGCGGCGGCGACTTGCGTGGTAGGGTCTTCAAGCCAATGAACCAGGCCTTCAACGACAATGGCCATGAATCGAAGTAGCACCACCAGCCGGGGATCCGAATTCAATCTGCTCAAGATCGCTGCGAGCGGGGCTCTTGGCTTCGCCGTCCTCGGGAGTATCTTTCTTGGGCTGTATTTCTGGGGTGTTTTCCGGGCAGACCGCGAAAGGCAGCAGCTCGTGACCGCTGTCGAGGTGGCGCCGGAGCAAACGGCAGATCTTCATGCCAGGTTGGCGGCCGCAGCCAAGGAATCCCTCGAAACGCCGCTTGGGCTAAAGCTTGGCGACAAGAAGAAGGAGATCTCCTGGAGGGAGCTTGGCTTCGTGGTCGACGAATCGGTGCTTGCCAGCCAGGCGCTACGCCTGCATCGGCGCGGAGTCGATGCCGAGTCGGTTGGCGCCGGATACTACCGAGAGGGACAGGCGACGCCGATTCCGCTACGTCCGGAGCGAGCCCGTGCCCTGGACATTCTTCTTTCGCTGAGCGTCTACTTCGACGAGCCGGCAACGAACGCAAAGCTGGCTCTCGAGGAGCGAAAGGTGATCCCGGAGAAACCAGGGCGCGTGCTCGATGCCTACCGCTCGTTGGCCGCGCTAGAGGAATCGGCAAGGGCTGGCAAATCCGAGGTCGTCTTGGTTAGCAGTGAAATAGCTCCTGCCGTTACCAGGGAGCAGCTCGGAGGGATCGACATCTCATCGGTACTGGGCTGGTTCGAGACTCACTACCCGCCGGTGGAAAAGGACCGTAACTACAACTTGAGGTTGGCAGGGTCAAAGCTCAACGGGCACGTCCTCGTGCCCGGCGAGGAGTTCTCGTTCAATGCCGTGGTCGGCGAACGAACCGAGAAGCAGGGCTATCGCGTTGCTCACGTCATTGCTGCTGGCGAGATGGTGGACGGTCTCGCTGGCGGGGCCTGCCAGATCTCCTCGACGCTGCACGCGGCAGCCTGGTTTGCTGGCCTGGACATTGTATTTTCGACGCCGCACTCGAGGCCGAGCGCCTACATTACGATGGGGTTGGATGCAACTGTCGTGTATCCGTCCGTGGACCTGAAGCTAAGGAACCCCTACGACTTTCCGGTTGCCATCCGCTACGTCGTTAGCCAGGGCACAGTGCGAGCGGAGATCCTGGGACGCGCAAGGCCCTACGACAAGATCACGTTCGAGCGCGCAGTACAGAAGGAGATTCCCTTCGAGCAGGAGGTTCGCGAGGATGGGAGTCTACCAGTGGGGTCGACGATCGTCGACCAACCTGGATTCAATGGCTACGAGCTGATGAGGTATCGGCGCTTCTACCGGGACAATCAGGTGATCAAGACGAACAAATGGCGAGTCAGGTATCCTCCGACTACCGAATTCGTCAGGGTGGGAACCAATCCCAACCCCAAGCTTCGTCCCCCCACGCAACCCAAGCATCACCTTCCTCAGGGTCCCGGGAAGAGCAAACGGTTTTCGATGTCCCAGTAGTCATCAGTTGACCGGGGACCAGCTTGGACAAGGCGAGTCGGTGACAGCCGTTCTTCCCGTCCTTCTTCTTGCCGTCGGGGGCCTCGTGCTCCCCGTCCCTGCGCTCGTGAGCACTGCGTCCAACGCCCCGAGCGTTCACAGTACTATCGATCTTTCCCTCGACGCCAGCGCCGGGCGGGCGATTGGCAGCGCTCGAATCACCCTGGTAAACCCGACTCGGTCGTCGCTTGCCCGTGCCTTTTTCTGGCTCTACCCCAATCGTTTGGCCAAGCGATCGCCACTGCTCGACGACATTTCCTTTTTCCGAGTCTACCCGCGGCGATTCAATCCGGGCTCGATGCGCGTGCGATGGGTCAAGGTTGGCAACAACGGGGCGGCAGCGGTATTGCCCGAGGAGGCGTGGCGAGTCATCGATAGTGACGGGGCAGGAGAGAACACTCTGTTGGAGATTGTCCTGCCGCAGTCACTCGCTCCCGATGCGGAGCAAACCCTCGAGGTCGGGTTCGAGGTCGCGATTCCCGAACGGTACGGAGGATTCGGTTGCATCGAGGGTAGCTGCGTTCTGCTCGGCGGGTTCTATCCGATGCTGGCGGGCTTGAACGACTCGGGCTGGGACTTTGCTGCGCCGCCTGCCTGGTCGACTGTCTCCGGGACGCTCGAGCTCGACAGGGAGGCGGTGGTCGTGGCATTTGGTGTTGTCCGTCGTGGCAAACGAGTGTCCTTCGCAGGACAAGGCCACTACGTGCCGATTGTGGTCAAGCCTCGGGCCAACGTCATCAAGCTGGGGCACCGAGGAGTACGCCTCGAATACGTTGCGGCCGAAGGACCTCCGCCCGCCGACGATGCTGCCCATCAAATCCTGCCCTATTCCAGAGAGAATTATGCGGCGATGGTTCTGGCCGCTGCCAAGCGGGCGATCACTTTCCTGGCCAAGATTGGTGCTCCAGTGACAACGGGCTCGGTCGTTGTGGTCGTGGAAGCGCCTCTTCGCCTGGAGCTTGCGAGCGCCCATTCCGGTGTGGCGGTGGTCTCCGATCAGCTCTTTCGACTCTTTCCGGCAAAAAAGCTGCGCAAGTACCACGAACGTGAGTTGGTGCGTGCGATCTATGCGACGATTCTGGCTGCCAGGCACGGACCTTCTACTCTTGGCAGCGATGAGATGCGGGTCGATGCGGCAGCCGAGGCGACAGCGAGCTATTTGGTGGACTTGTATACCCTCTGGCGGTGGCACAAGTCCGAATTCGCCCAGGATCTACTACGCCCAGTGAGCTTTGTTCCTGCCGTCGACCAGTTGCTCTACGCTCCGCAGGTAGCGTTTTCCGACGCCTACTTTGGAACGGTCGGCGACGCCGGGTTGCTTCGTGACGAGGCAACACGTTTCAATAGTCAGAGACCGCGCGGTCGTCTCTACTACGAAAAGCTGCGCGATCTGTTCGAGCCGGCGCTGTTGGCGAAGGCCATGAAGCAAGTGCTCGTCGGCGACCAGCCGTTCGTCGCTGCCATCGAGAAATCTTGTCAATGTCAGCTCGAATGGTTCTGGAGGCAGTGGTCGGGCCCATTGCCAGTCGTCAATTATCGACTGGGCGAGCGCCAGACTCTCTCCGGTCCTCGTGGGCGGTGGCATCACCGCGTGGTCGTCTACAAGGACGTCTGGACTAGCCAGGCGAACGCTCCTGTCGAGCCGGTGGTCGTCCGCCTAGTCGACGGACACGGATGCGCCTACGAGCAACGGTGGGATGGAGAGGGAGCGAGCACCGAGCTGTCATTCGATACCGACGACAGCGAGGTCGCCTCGGTCGAGATCGATCCGCGCCGCCGCCTTTCCGAGAGTGTGCCGGCGAGCATGGCGGTCGATCCTCGACTGGACAATCGCGACCCGGCAAGCCTCAAGTTCATCTACCGAAGCTTTGGCGCCCTTCTGAACATTGGTGACCTCAAGGCTTCTCTGCTCTTCGATTTCGAGTTGGCCAGGGCTCACGATCTGCGGAATCAACTCCGCCTTCAGTTGTTTCACAGCGAGTCGGTGACCGCGCTGGCGTCACTGTCGTATTCGCGGTGGCTCGGCAAGAAGGTGACTGCCAATCGGCTGTCCCACGCCATGACGTTCTTTGTTTCCGGAGCCCGACTTGCCGCCGACTACGGTGTCGCGTCCGGGGAGGAGCCCCAGCCCGGGGCGCAGCTCTCGTTTGGATTCGGGA
>JAZDLZ010000887.1:0-14842 GCA_043801535.1 Pseudomonadota bacterium | reverse complement strand
ACCCCGCGGTCGCTCACTACAACACCTACGGAGACAAGACCGGTGAAAACGGAATCTGGGTCCACCGCCAGGTGGCAGGCGCGTGGAAGGCCACCAGAGTATCGACCGACCTCATTGGCGAGCAGCTCGGTTTTGCCGTCGGACCGGACGGTCGCTATGCGCTCGCCTACTACGATCGGGAAGAAGCCTTTCTGGTCTACCTGGAATCGCTCGACGGCGAGACCTGGTCGCGAACAATCGTCGACGACATTGGCGATACGGGTCGCCACCCCTCCCTGGCGTTCGACGGTCTCGGTCGCCCGGCCATCGCCTACTATCACTGCAGCCGCCGCCTCGACGGAGTCTGCGGTGTCGACGAGGACGGTCTGATGCTGGCCCGGCGCATCGACGACAAATGGTCGAGTCGAGCCGTGCACGCCGAAGCGAGCACGGTGGATGGCTACTACCCGGCGCTGACCTTTGCCGCCGGCAAAGCGGTGATTGCGTTCCAGACCCAGGCGTTCGATCCTAGAACCAGCACTTCGAGCTACCAGCTCATGCTGGCCACGGAGGAGTAGGAGAATCACATGACCAGAATCGCCACGGCAGCAGCGGTAGTCTCGCTCGGTCTTCTTTCCTCCTGCGGAGACGAGCCGAACCAGCTCTCTGGCAGCCTCTCCGAGGTCTACGATCTCGAGTTCGACGAAGTACAGGCAATGCTCATGGGCAGCGCAACCGACGGATTCCTGGTCGTCGAATACCTGCGCGACGAGGGCAAGGCAATCAAGCTGTCGGTGAACCTCGAAGGGCTGACGATCACTCCTGGCGAAAAGTTCAGTCTCACCGAGCTTGTCGGCGGAATCCCCCGCGGAACCATGCAGCAGATCGCCGACCGTACCAGGGATTTTCCGATGGACACTGGCACGCTCGCGCTCGATCAGCCGCTCACGCCCGGCGCTTCGCTGGCCGGTCACTTTCGCACCGTGCTCGCCGAGCCAAAGGGATACTCGCTGAACGGGGATTTCTCGGCCGTCTTGGAGGCGATCGATCTATGAGGAGGGCTCTCTGTTTCGCTGTCGTCGGTTCCGTCGGTGCCGTCGCGGGCGCCGTCGCCGGCGCGGGCTGCGATGCCGAGCTGACGTTCGCCGAAGGCAGGGAGCTCGAGCCTTGCGTTGGCAACTACCCTACTGCTTGCGGGTCGCAGGCTCGCTGTGTTCTCGACGAGGAGCATTACCTTGCCGGCGAGTTTCCCGGGTCGCGCCGGTTCATCGTGCGCACCGAGGGCGAAGCGCTCCTCGACGTGCAATTCCTCCTCGTCGATCGCCGCAATCCCGGCAGCGATTTTCGGCTGGTGGTACACGAGCCGGTGTGTGGCGAGCGATACCTCTACGACGCGGCCGGACAGGACCTCTTTCGTCTGATTGGCGCGGACGGAGTCTTGTTGATTCCAATGAAAGTCCTGCTGGCCGGCGACCACCTGGTAGAGCTCATTTCCGACGCCTATTGTGGCTATTACCTGAAAGTGAATGCAGAGTAGGATGCTCTCCTACCGGGGGGCGGGACCCCGATCTGGGGGGAGAGTCCCACCGCGAGGCACCTCCGCCGTGCTGGCTGGGTGCCACCGATTACCTGCCGCGATCGGGTATTTATGCGAAATCAATAGGAATCGATCAATGTTTCGCGCTTTGTCGATTCTGGCATTGTCATTGAATGAGGGGAATGCAGGTGACCGAAGCTAAGGAGGCTGTCATGAGCAAAAGGCGTTATGCAGGCAAACTGATAGTCGGAATGGGAAGCTTGGCGATGGTGCTGCTGCTGCACGGCAGTGTCCTTGCCGACGAAGAGGAAGAGGGCGAGTGCTCGGATGGTTTCTGCGGCACCCCCGCCGACAACGGTGGTGGTTGCGGTTGCGGCTGCGGTGGCTCGATTCTGGTGGCCAACACCGATATCGGCGAAACGTACTCCACTTCCGACGACTACGACGGCGATGGCTTCGAGGACGATTTCGACAATTGTCCGTTCCTGGCCAATCGCGACCAGGTCGATACGGATGGCGACGGCGTTGGCAATGGCTGCGACAATGCCATAAGCATCGGGAATCCAGATCAGCTCGATACCGACGGCGATGGCGTCGGCAATGTGGCTGACCTGGACATGGATGGCGACAGCCTCGACAATGCCAAAGACAACTGTCCTACCGTTCCCAATCTGGCTCAACTCGATACCGACGGGGATCGTCTTGGCAATGCCTGCGACACCGATGACGACAACGACACGGTCATCGATCGCAGCGATAACTGTCCTCTGGTGGCGAATCCGGACCAGTCGGACAGTACCCCCAATACCTACGGCGACGCGTGCGATCTCGACATCGATCAGGACGAGATTACCGACGGCCAGGACAATTGCCCGGCCATCCCCAATCGCGACCAGCTCGACCTCGACCTCGACAAGTATGGCAATGCCTGTGACGCCGATATCGACGGTGACGGTATCGCCAACATGTACGACAACTGCGAAGTGGTTCCGAACGCCCTTGCCGAGGGCGAAACGTATCAGGTGGACGCCGACCACGATGGCTTTGGCGACATCTGCGACCCGGACGGGTTCTGCTTTGTCGCCGGCAAGAATCAGCAGGCCCCCTGCCTCAATCCGCGCAATGTCTTCGAGGTGGTTGCGGCCCCGCTCGTGACCATCAAGACCGGCGAGGTTGTCTACCTGTCGCTCTACGCCAACCGGGAGGACGCCGGCATTCGCTACACCTATTCGGTAACTGGCCAGCCGACCGGCGTTTCTGCCACGGTTCGCAATCCAGTGGGTTCGGCGTCCCAGTCCGATTCCTACGAGTATCAGTTTGCCGGCGGGCGGCCCACTTTCAAGACCGACGTTCCCGGTACCTACGAGATCACGCTTTCCGCCGACCTCGTCGATGCCGATACGCAGTATCCCGGCGTCCGACACGCCGAGAGCGTGCTCGTCCTCGAGGTGACTGGCGAGCCAGTATCTGGCGGCTGCGCTGTGGTTGCCAGCGTCGGGGGAAATGGTCGGAGCGCCATGCCGTTCGCGCTGCTTGGCCTTGTGGCTGCGCTCGCGCTGCGCCGCCGCTCTTCGGTCCAGAATAGAGGATAAAGGATAGTTGAGCAGTGGCTATCTAGCCCGAGCTTAGCTTATCCTTGTTCTTCCCACCCACCCCGGCTCAAGGAGATACTCATGCACGGCCAGCCACAAACGATCGAGCGGCAGCCAACCGGGATGAAGACCTGCGGAGACTTTACGTCGCCGAAGTCGGCGCCGGCAATGCTCGCCCTGGTGCTCGGGTGGGCGTGTACCGATGCGAGCCTGCAGCCATACCAGCCCCCGGCCGAAGCCGTGCCGGACGACGAAATCCGCCTCGAGGCCGAGCTGTGTACGTCTGCCGAGAAAGCGGTCTTTCCGGTGAAGGTGCTGCTGGTGGTCGATACCTCGGACTCGATGCGAGTCACCGACGAGGCCCGATTCCGGGCGGTGGCGGTGCGGAGGCTGCTCGAACGCTATGCTGGCAGCGAGAACGTTCAGTTTGGCGTCATCGCCTTCGATTCGGTCGTGCAAGTGCTGACTCAACGACCAGACTCGGAGACTTTTTTTACCACCAATCCCGACGTCAACTCCATCACCAACAGGCTCAATCAGGCCGATCGTCTGACCGACTATCAGGGAGCGCTCGGCAAAGCCTACAGCGTGCTTTCGCAGGACATGCGCAACCTGACGCCGGCCGAGCGCAGTCGCACCAAGTACGTGGTGATCTTCTTTACCGACGGAACGCCGGATCCGCAGTGCAGCGCCGACGAGTCGATCAAGGACTTCCGCATCTGCAATCTGGATCGCGAACGGTGGGGCGAGCTCGATCTGGGGGAGTTCTCGGTGGACGATGTCTACCCGCTCATGGTGGCCGAGAAGGACTACAACACCAGAGAGCAAGTACTCCGTTCGGTATCCGACATCGTCTCGCTGCAGGATTTCTACCACGTCGGGGAAGTACGCATGCACACTGCCCTGCTCTATGACGAGCGGGCCGTGACCCTCGCCCTTGCCAAGGAGTTCAATCTGGACCGCACCAAGGCCACGGAGCTTCTTACGGCGATGAAAGACGAAGGAGGCGGTACCTTTACCGAGTTCACTGCAGCGTCGAACATCGACTTCCTGAAATTCAACTACACCTCGCTCAAGGCGCCGACTCGGCTGCGCAGGTTCTTTGCGGTGAACACCAGCGCCATCCTCACGCCCGGCGGCCTCGCCGCCGATACCGATGGCGACGGATTGACGGACGACGAGGAATTCGCGATCGGTACTTGTCGGGGCAAGGGGTGCAGCGACACGCCCGCCGACTCCGATGGCGATGGCTTTTCCGATTTTCTCGAGCACGCGAATCGAGTATCCGGCTTCGATCCCCTCGATGCCAAGAAGCCCGGTGCTCCGTGCAGCGCCTGGGATGGCGGCAACGGGGCACGCGATCGGGACGGCGACGGTTTGCCGAATTGCGAGGAGGTGTTCCTGGGCACCGACAGGACCGAGGCAGATACCGACGGCGACGGCCTTTCCGACTTGGTGGAGGTGCGGGCAGGCCTCGATCCGCTCGACGGAGAAGACGTCTTGACCGACCTCGACCACGACGGAGCTCCCAATGCCGACGAGGTGGTCGCCCACCTGGATCCGCTCTCGGCGGCCCAACCCGGGCTCCGCGATCGCTACCTCTATAGCGCCGCGGCAACCGAATCACCCGACGGACGGATTTGCTACGAGGTTGCTGCCAACCACGTCCGCCTTCTCGACACTACCGGGAAGGACTACGAGCAAGACCTGCTGGGGGGAAATCGAGTGCTGCTCCACTTCCTCGAGGTGCCGGACGGAATGAGCTACGGCACCCTGCGTTCCGCCTGCGTCGACGTCCGCTACCTCGGCCGGCTCAAGTTCCCTCCGGGAGGAGTAGTACGGCTCGGTCCGGATGCGTTCAAGGAGAACTGGTACGCCGACAAGACTTGCCTCGATTGCACCGGGGCAACGGGGGCGGATTGTGACCTGGAGAGTGTGACCGAATGAGACTGCTGTCCGTCGAGGACTTGCCCTTTTCGAAGGTCGGCAGCGCGCGCGCGCGCCGCCCAGGCGGGGTCCCCCGCGTTGCCTGGTGCCTGCTCGCGGTTTCGCTGGTGGCGTGTACCAGTACCGAGCTGCGTCTGGTCGAAGAGGAGCCGCCCGTTCCCCGGGACGACAAGCTGTCCGTCTCCGGTGTCTTCTGCACCGAGGAACCGGAGCCGCGGGATTTCCCATTGCGGGTCATGTTCGTCATCGACACCTCGCAGAGCATGAACATCACCGATCCCCCGCCGGAAGTCTGCGTCGAGGGAGATTGCTTCAGCAGGCGCGGCGAGGCGGTCCTCGAAGTGCTGGAGGACTATCGTAGCGAGGCGGTGATGTTCGCTCTGCTCACCTTCGAGAGCGACGTCAGGGTGAACGTGGACCGCGAGGGAAAGGAAGGCTTCACGACCGATCTCGAGTCGCTGGTGGGCTATTTGGGAGAGTTGGACAAGGGCTTCGGCGAGACGAACTACCAGGGCGCGTTGTCCAAGGCCTACGAGGTGCTCGAGCAGGACATGCGCAAGCTCGACTCGACGATCCGGTCGCGGGCCCGTTACGTGGTGATCTTCATTTCCGACGGGATGCCTGCGCCTGTCACGGCCGAAGGCAATCAGCCCCAGCAGATTCTCGAGGATGTCCGGGCGATCAAGGGACTCGAGCAGGAGCAGCGGCTGGGCGAAATCCGGCTGCACACCGTGTATCTCGCCGGTCCCAGGACTCCCGACACCGTGCAGGAGCGTGCCAAGGAGCTGCTCGCCGAAATGGCGCGGGTAGGCGGTGGCACTTTTCGGACATTCGGGGCAACCCAAGGTCTCGACTTTCTGCACATCGACTTTCACACCTTCATGCGGATCTTCGCGATGAAGAGCATCGTGGTGACCAACCAGAGCGCGCGGCTACGGGGAGACGGTGCTGCCGAGCCAGACTCGGACGGCGACGGAGTCCTCGATGTCGACGAGATCGCCCCGGGCAGCGATCCGCTCCTGGTCGACAGCGACGGAGACGGCTGGAGCGATCTGCTCGAGGTGCGACTACACACTTCGGGCTTCGATCCGACCTTTTCCGGGGATGCCGAGTGTGCGCTCGATATCGATCGACTCGACGACGACGGAGACGGCCTGGCGAACTGCGAGGAGCGCTTCCTCGGCACGAGCTCGAGGTTGATCGACTCGGATGCCGATGGCCTGCCCGACGACATCGAGTTGCGGGCTGGCACCGACCCCGTGGCCAACGACGTCCGTCTGGACAGCGATTTCGACGGTGCGGTCAACGAGCTCGAGGTAAGGGCACATACCGACCCGCTGGTGGCCGACAGCGCTGATTTTTCGGCGCGTGCCTACCGCTACAGCATCAGGGAAGCAAGCGCCGCAGACCTGCCACCTGGCCGTTTGTGCTACGAGCTCGAGGTCGACAACATCGCCCTGGCAACCACGGCTGCCGTCGACGGTGTTGCCGCCGGTACCAATACCGTCATGGTGAGGGTGGTATCGGCGCCGCGCGATTCTCCTTCGGACTATGGCAGCCACTTGGTCGGCTGTGTGAGACCGCGCTATCGAATGATAGGCGAGACGGAGATCAAAGATCCGCCGTCGGGACGGATGATTCTCGACATCGACGACTTCCGGAGGCCCGATGAGTTCGACGCTTCCCAGCACTGTGTCAAACCATAGAGACCAGAAAGACAGCGTCGCCGCTGCCCCCGCCCTCCTGCTTGGCCTTGGCCTTGGCCTTGGCTTGGGCCTTGGCCTTGACACAGGTTGTGACGGCACGAGCAATCCGATCAAACCGGATGCCGACGAAGGGGACGACTATTGTGTGGCCGATCAATCGACCAACCCGACCTCGGCCATCGAGCTCCCCGTGAGCGGCGAGCAAGTGCAAGGGCAAATCTGTCCTGGCGGTGACATGGACTACTATTTGCTGGCGGTGCCCGAAGGAAGGAACCTTCTCGACCTCAGCGTTGGCTATCCGGGCGCTCTGACCGCGGTCGATCTGTCGGCGCAGCTATTCGCCGCCAACGGCACCGACCAGATCGCCGGAGGAAAGCTGGAAGACAGGGACTACAACGACGGGTTCAGCGACCTCTCCTCGACGATCAAGATGCCCGGCCCTGGCAACTACTTGCTCTTGGTTCGTGACGTCGCCGACGACGAAGAAGACGAGAAGGGTAGCTATGTCTTGCAGGCCGAGCTCGGCGTCGATCCCGACACCCACGAGCCCAACGACACTGCCGAGCAGGCCAAGAACGCCGACGACAAGGAGAGCTGGCTCGCCTATCAGGGCGATCGCGACTACCACGAGATCGAGGTGCCGGACGGAATGTCGCTGCTCAGCTTCCACCTCGGCAATGGCACTACCGCTGCGACGATACGCTATGCGCTCCTCGCGTCCGAAGGCTCCCAGTCGCTTTCCGAGGGCACTCTGGCCCAAGGCCAGACCGTGAGCGCGATGCGGGCGGTGACTCCCGGTACCTACCTGTTCGTCGTTTCCCTCGACGAGGGCGCCAGCCCGCAGCGAGACGGTACTGCCAGCTACATCTTGGAAACCAAGTCCCTGGCCGAGCTGGATCCCCACGACGTGCCCACGCGCAACGATAGTGGCCAGACCGCCACCTGCATCGATGACGGCGCCAGCCCGTGCCCGATCTACGGGGGGGGGGCGCCGGTTTCGTATTCCATCAAGGGGCGCATCGGAGCCACTGGTGACCTCGACTACTATCGTTTCGACCTGGGTCCGTCGGCAGGCGCGGCGCTGGCGGCGATCACCGCCACCATCGCCACCCCCACTGTCGTCGATCTGGCGTTCGACCTCCTGGTGCCGGTGGCCGGCTCGCCGTGCGAGAACGACAAGGACTGCGTGGCCATCGACGTTCCCTGTAGCTCCGACGGTGATTGCGAGCTGTCACACGAATGCCTGCCTACTGGATCGTACGGCTTCTGCGAGAGCTGCCGGCGCTGTAGCGGCGTTTCTGGCGGAGTCTGCCTGCCAGACGGCCAGGGCGGCAATGCCTGCGCTGCTTCGCTCTTCTCGATCCGCGACGTGGACGGAGGTCAAACGGGGTCCGGCGGAAGCAACAAGGTGGCGTCGGTGGAGCCGCTGTTCGTTCCGGGTCCCTACTACCTGGTAGTCAAGGATTTCCAAGGCGACGCCTACGATGTCGGCAAGGACTATCAGCTCGACGTTCGCCTCGTCCCGGAGCCCGATCCCGGCGACAGCGATCCCGCCAGCCGCAACAATTGGTACAATCCCTATCCGTTGGCCTGGTCGGATCACAGCCGCGACCTCAAGCGTGCTCGCGAGATCGTGCTCGAGCCAGGATCCGAATCCTGGGTGAGTGGATGGATTTCCTATGCGAGCGACGAGGATTGGTACAAGTTCCGGCATCCTTGTCCGGCCGACGAGCTCTGTGGGCTGGAATTCGAGTGGCTGCAACCGAGCTCGCCGGTGCGCGCCGTTTTCAGACTGCGACAGGATAGTCTGCGGCTGATAATGGCCTGGACCTATACCGGCGCAGCCGCCCTGCCAGCAACCGATGTCTTCGGTGATGCCAGCGACCCGCCGCAAGCGTGCGACTGCCTGGAGTGCTCTCTCTCGGGTTCTTTTTCCGACCCGCCCGCCCCGGAGGATCCCGATCCCGATCTGGACTACTTCTATTACCTGCAAGTCCGCGACCTCCACATGGACAACGGCGACTACAGCGCGACCGGTGAGTACCGGTTCCGCCTCAAGACAGTCACTCCGGGATGTCCAGCGAACTGCAGCTTTGGTACCCTCGGTTGCGGGTACTACTGCGATCCCAAGAGCGAATGCTCTCCTCCAGAGCTCGACGACATCTAGCTGTGCTCATGCGACGACACCTACGCTACTCCCTCGCTGTGCTCCCTCTCGCTGTCATGGGCTGCGGAAGCCTGCCATCGCCAAGAGAGCTCGACGCAGCCCCGTCCAAGCCGGCCTGGGAGGTGATGGTTGTCCCGGAAGTGAGCTACTACGGGGTCTCGGGCTCGGGAAAGGACGACGTCGTCATGGTTGGCGAGAAGGGAACGATCGTGCACTGGGATGGCGACCGCCTGCATCTCGAGGAGAGCGGCAGCGAGGCCACCCTCCGCGGAGTGTGGGTGGTGAGCCCGGAGTTGGCTTTTGTCGTTGGCGCCGGCGGGGTGGCCCTGCGCTGGGACGGGGTGCGCTGGAATAGCGAAACCTCTGGTACCACTGCCAACCTCCTGGCGGTGTGGGCGAACGAGGAACGCGCAGTGGCGGTGGGCGAGGGCGGCAACGCTGTCGAATTCGACGGCACCGCCTGGAAGGCAGTTGCCGTCGATTGCCCCGACAGTATGCTGGCGTTGTTTCTGGCTGGCGAGCAGATCACCGCTGTTGGAATGCGTGGCACCGTGGCCAGGCTTGGCGACACCGGCTTCAGATGTCGCGCCATCAGCACTGGCTATCTGGGGACGCTTGCCGGCGCCACCACTGGTCCAGGCGGTAGCTACGTTGTCGGCCTGGAAGGAGCCGTGTTCGAAGTCAGCGGAGGAAACTATCGGCGGCTGGCCAATACCGGGATACCGGACACCTTTCTCCGCGGCGTCGCCGCACCCACATCCACACCTGGAGGCGGGTCGTTGTTTCTGGCGGGATGGGACGGTTTCCTGGCGCGCTGGAGCAGTGGCGAAGACGGACTGATCGTGTACGACGACGTCCCGCGTCGTTGGTTCTACGGCTTGTACGCGAGCAGCGAGGACGATGTCTGGGCGGTCGGAACCTCCGGGTTGGTTCTCCACGGTCCGCCGGTCAAGACGATAGCTGTCGACGGCGGCCTCCCAGTCGACAGCGCTGGAGGTGACTAGTGATAGTCCTTGGTCTCAGGTTGTCACTCCCTCTTCTTTTGGTCTCTGCGATCGCCTGCACCGACACCGAGCTCTACGGAGCAGAAATCTACCCCAACCTGGCCAACAAGATCTCCCTTATCGGGGATCTTTGCACCGACGATTCGACCGCCATCGAGTTCCCGGTCAAGATCCTCGTCGTCGTCGACGGTACTGCCGAGGGTACGGCCGATCCCGCGCTCACTCGCGCGCAGGCAGCCGAGGCGGTCCGCGCGCTGGTGGATCAGTACAGTGGGCTGAGCTACTACTATGCGCTGATGCTCCTTGGCGGCGACGCCCGGGCGTTGACCATCTCCGGCGCCAAGAATCAAACCGGGTTCACTGCCGATCCGTCGCTCGACGATGCAATCAACGCAATCGCCGCTGGCCAGCCATCGGCCAAACGGAGCTACATGGACGGCTTGCGGCTGGCAGGAGCCATCATTGGCGATGACCTGCTCTCTTCTCCTCCGGGAGCACGCAGTCGAACCCGCTACGTGGTTCTGTGGGTCGCCTATGGCATGCCCACTCCGCCGCTGGTCGAGACCTGGTGTAGCTCGCTTGGAATACCCTTTGGTACGGAATGCCAGCGGCAATTCGAGTTGGCGTTCTGCGACAAGGAAGCGGCGGCCGACTGTGAAGCGAGCCTCTATCCTCGCAAGGTGCGTGAGCTCGAGGAGTTGGCGTTGGATAGCGGGGCCCAGGGATTCGTGTTGCACACTTTCTCGCCACGAGCAGGGAATCCCGCCAAGCAACTCCTCACTCAAATGGCAGTCGCAGGCCACGGTTCGTTCCGCGAACGGGAACCATTGGACCTCCTCAGCATCGACCTTTCGGCTGGGAGCTCGCTATTCGTGCGCCGGGAGCTGGTGGTGTACAATGAGAATGCTTTGCTAAGGGGATCGAAAATCGTCGCCGACAGCGACGGAGACGGACTCTCTGACGAGGAAGAGGAAGCCGGTGGTACCGATCCCCTGGTGGTCGATACCGACGGCGACGGGTTGAGCGACGGAGTCGAGCAGGGAATGGCAGTGCCGGCATTGGGCTTCGATCCATTGGTGGCAAAGGTGCCAGCCGAGTGCTCGTCGACCAAGGCGTTGTCGACTCCGTTGGCGGTGGACGATCTCGATGGGCTTTCCCAGTGCGAGGAGATCATCCTCCGCACCGACCCGTCGCTGGTGGATTCCGACGGCGACGGTATCCCGGACGTGATCGAGGTGCGGCGCCGCGGCAATCCGCTCGCCGACGATTCTCTGGCCGATGGCGATCTCGACGGGATTCCCAACGGGGACGAGCTCAAGCGGGGTCTCAACGTGGTGGCCAACGACGCCGACACCGAGCTGGAATACGGCTACCTCTATCGGGTTTTCGACGAAGGCGTGCGCACCAAGCTAGAAGTAGAGCCGAGGACACCATTGCCCGGGGTCGAGATCGTTGCGGTCGGGGGCGAGCGAGAGGCAGTGGGGCGGCTACGCTACATCGCTGGTCCGCCAGCCAAGCTAGTGTGGAGCGACAAGTGGACCGGCGATACCCGCACCACCGAATTCGGCGCGCCGGAAGATGTGTCGAAGGGAGGTACCTTCGTGCTGTATTCCGAGGCGCGCGACGGCAAACCAGGAGGACGAACGTTGACAGTGGAGGTCGATGCCAAGTCGCTGCGGGCACCCGACGAGCCCGACGAAAGAGAGCCGGAGCGCACCCTGCGAATCGCCTCGCACACGCGGAATTGTTTCCACTTCGACGTGAGAAACATCACCCTGGTTCAGACCGCGGAGGGGGGGAGCAGACGTCCGGGGCCTGGTTGGAATACCATCTGGGTATACATGGCCCAAGTCCCAGAGGGATCGAAGAGGAGTCACGCGGTTTTCCGTGCCGTGACGATACCGGTTCAGTTCATCGAGCCCGACAAGAAGAAACCCGACAAGCCTTTCATCAAGCTCGGCCAAGACGACTTCGTGCTTCTGGCAGGAGGACGCCAATGACGATTGCCCGCCTCTTGGTGGCTGGAGTGCTGCTCGCGGGAGCGACGCTGTTCGATTCGACGTGCTGGGCCGGCAAGCGCCGGCGACGGGCGACGCCGCCAGCCACGGCGCCGAGCGCGACTGGATCGGGGGAACAGAGCGCTCGTCCGGCGGCAAGCTCCAAGCCGCACGGCAAAGGCGAAGGCAGTAGCACTGGCGGAGCGACGGCAGATAGTGAAAAGGGCAAGGGACAACCAGAGCGCAAGGGAGAAGCAGGCAGCAGCGGCGGCGGCGGCGGCGGCGCGGCCACGACGCCAGCAGCGATCGCCCCGGCACCGGCTGGAACCGCTGGTGTTGCGAGAGGCGAGGGCGCCGCTGGCCGTGATACTATCGAGTTCGACGAGCGAGTGGTCCGGGGAGGGCTCGCATCCGGTGCAATCTACTTGTTTCAGCGAGGTGTGTCGGATTTCCGCAGCATGATCGAGGCGCCTCCCAGCTTTCGCGACCGCACGGTAAAGAAACTGTACCCACCGAGGGACAAGTAGAGGGACAAGTAATGGGAGCACCTGCCAGTGGATCGGGTGTCAAGACCGCGCTCGAGATTGTTGTTTTCAAGGACGGCCAGCTCCAGGGATCGCAGATCTTCACTCGTAGCCCGGTGACGATCGGGCGGCAGAAGCAAGCGAATCTGCGGCTGGACGATCAGACCGTATCCTCGGATCACGCGGTCCTCCACTTTACCGGGCGAAGCTGCGTGGTCGAGGATGCTGGCAGTCGCAACGGAACGCTGGTCGGCGGCCGCAAGATCGAGAGTCATCTGCTCCAGCCGATCGACGTCGTGGAGGTCGGCCGATTCACGTTGCGGCTGGTCATCCATCGAGCAGCAGAGGAGACTGCGCAAGGAGCAGCGCCTGGTTGTGGTAGCGTGGCAAGGCCTGCCGGCGAGCCAGGTAGCGCGACCGAGCCGGTCATCAGAGCGATTCCGGCGGGCGAGCCGGGTAGCGCTGGCTTCGACTCCGACAGCACTGCGCCGCAGATGTCGATTCCCGAGGAAATACTCGGCGACAGGACGCGACTCGAGCTTGCTCCCCTATTGGAAGACAGCGGCGCCATGGACCTCGGAGCGGTGCCGATCGACATTCCGATCGCCGCCGACGAGGCGATTCTGCCGCCGGGCAGATCGCCCGAGCCCATCGAATTGCCAGACGAATTGCCGAACGAATTGCCGAACGAATTGCCGAACGCGCCGCTCGACCAGCAGAAGGCTTCTTCTTGCGACCTCTTCCCACAAACGCCATTCGTGCCGAGCGAACGAGACGGTGAACGAGACGGCGAGACAGACGACGAGACAGACGACGATGAAGACGACGACACGGATTTCGAGCCTTCGTTTTCGTTGGTGGCTGCCCTGGTGGAGGAAGCCCGTCGAGACTGCTCGGTGAGCCGGCCAGATGTCAAGGCGGTAGTCGAAGCAGTGATCTATCGTGACGACACCGTCGTTGCGGTGAGGCATCTCTCGCCCGGTCGAGGAACGAATCTGCCAGTCAGTACTGCGGTACACTGTCGCCACAACCGCAACGGTCGACTGACCGTGCAACTGGAGAAGGACTATCCGCTTCGTGTCAGCAAAGGGACGCTAGAGATCGATCAGCGCGAGGTCATGGTCGATGTCGGTGGCAAATTCGGGCTCTCGCTCACCGTGGGAATGGAAGCCAGCCTGAAGCTGAACGAGCGCGACGTATTGCTGTTGCACTACGTGCCGGCAGCAGAGCGACCGCCGCGAGAGTCGCTGCGACTCAGCCTGCCCCGCGACAACGCTGCCGCAACGGTAATGTCCGCTCTTATCCACGCGGTGGTGTTCGTTGGTATTGCCATGACGGCGAGCGCCGGGGCAGCGCTGGAGAGCCCGGTGCGTGCGGAGGTGGTGACCGAGCACGTGGCAGACCTTACCTTGGAACCGCCGCCACCGCCGCCGCCAGAGGAGCCGCCGGCAACCGAAGCCGCCGACGAAGAGGTGGCCGATACCACGGCGATACCTCAACCCGCGGCAACCCCGGTCCGTCAACTCAAGAGCTTGACCCGCAGCAAAACCGCAGCGCCAGGTCCACCTGGCCCGCCAAGCAAGACGAGCAATGCCTTGATGGCGCTAAGTGGCGCCCTGCCGTCGTCGAGCTCGGCCACTGCCGCGCTCGGCGCCACCACCAATCTCGATGCTGCCGAAGTGGCGCACTCCGGCGCTGGATTCCAGGTCGCCGGGGTCATCGGCAAAGTCCCTGGCAGTAGCCCGATACTCGGAGCTGCCAGCGGTGGGGCGATTCGCCTGCAAACCAAGGGCGCGAGTCAGCTCCTGGGTGGGGGAGGCGGTGGCGGCATTGGCAAGGTCACTGGCACCGGCGCCGGTGGTGGCGGCAAGGTGAGGGCGGTAGTTACCAAGGCCCCCACTAGCCGTATCGGCGTGCAGGGAACGCTCGACAGAGGAGAAATCCAGAAGGTCGTCAATGCTCACATGCAGGAGATCCAGGCGTGCTACGAGCACAAGCTCAGGACCGACTCGTCGGCCGCCGGCAAGATCAGCTACGAGTGGGTGATCACTCCCGACGGAAACGTTCAGGTCGTCCGTATCAAGTTCTCTAGCATCAGAGGTGCCGACATGGCGAGCTGCATCCAGAACAGCATCAGGCGCTGGAAGTTCCCGAAGCCGCAAGGCGGAGCGGTGACCGTGGTCTACCCCTTCGTGTTTGGTGAATGATGCGCGACAAACGTTCTTGTTCCATCCTGGCAAGCCTCGGTGCGCTCCTGCTTGGACTGGTAGCGCTCCCGGCGAGCGCGGCCGAGACCGACGAAGAGCAGCTCGCGTCCTATGCGGTGCAGAATCGCACGTATCGGCTCGGACACGAGCTGAGTCTCGCGGGCGGAGTCATTCCCCTCGAC
>JAZDLZ010000850.1:0-5136 GCA_043801535.1 Pseudomonadota bacterium | reverse complement strand
ACAGATCGCTCACGAACACTCCGTCGAGGTCCGGCCAGGTAGTCAGGTTCTCTTGGAGCGCGCGCAGCATTTCGATGTTGCTCTCGAGAACGAGGAACTGGCGGATGCCAGGAGCAACCTGGTGAAGCGCACGCAGGACTGCGCCACCACGAGCGCCGACAATCACCGCCGCCTGGTACTCGCCTATCGGTAGCAGCTTGGCAGCCATGGCCTCCCGCAACGACGACACTGTCTCCTCGGCGGGCACGATGAAATCGTAGCCCCCGGCAGGCATCGACCGGGCCGAGCCACCCACGAGTTCCTGAGCACTAATCATCTACGACCTCCTCGCTTTCTTGCGCTGCGCTGCCGCTGCCGCTGGCATCCGCCAGAATTGCCGACAGCAGACCTCCCTGTCCTCCCCTTGCTTCCTTAACTGTTAGCATTCGCTCACCAATTTCGCAGCTCTGGGTTTTCGCTGAGCCGCTTGCAGTTTTCGCGCCAATTTAGGCGTTGGGCGCGGTCAGTTCTTCCCAGGTATCGGCATGGAGCGGATTGAAAACACGGATGTCCCGAATGGTGAAAGACTGCTCGCCATTGTACAAGACCGCTCCGGCGGTGACTCGCTTGATTCCCAATGCCTTGAACCGTTCGATACCTTTCACGAGCTCCAGGGAGAATGTTGCGGAGGACTTGATTTCCACTGGCGTGAGCACGCCCCTTTCTCTGATGAGCAGATCGATCTCGTTCCCGTGAGAGTCCCGGAAGAAATAGATCTCCGGTCTGGTCCCCTTGTTGAGAGCGCTCTTCACCACGTCGGCAATGACGAAGTTCTCGTACAGATTGCCCCGCAAGGGATCGCGGGACGCCTGTTCCGCCGTGTGAATGCCGAGGAGAAAAGCGGCGAGCCCGACGTCGACAAAGAATAATTTTGGAGATTTGACCACCCGTTTTCGGACGTTTTCGAAGAACGGAGGCAACTCGAACACGACGTACGAAGCCTTCAGCACGGAAAGCCAGTTTTTCACGGTTGTGCTAGACACCCCCAAGTCGCTGGAAATGGAAGCCAGGTTTACGACCTGTCCCACCCGGCCGGCCAGCAACACGAGGAACTGCTGAAACTGCGAGAGGTCGCGAAGCTGGATCAAGGCGCGCACGTCGCGCTCGACGTAGGTCTGAAGGTAGCTGTTGTAGAACCTGCGGGGCTCGAGAGTCTCTTCGTGTATCCGGGGGAAACAACCGCGGGCGATCAGGTCGAAGGGGTCCGGTGCGGTATGGTAGTGCCGTAGCTCATGGACGGAAAAGGGCCAAAGCGTCAGCATGGCTGTCCGCCCGGCCAGCGACTGGCTGATGGCCTCGTGCAACCGCGGCTGATGGCTGCCGGTCAGGATGAACAGCCCACGCCGCCTGGTCTTGTCGACCATGCCTTGGACGTAGGAAAGCAGCACCGGAAGCCTTTGGACTTCGTCCAGAATGCCCCCGTCTTTGATCTGGCCAAGGAATCCGCGAGGATCGGTTTCGGCTGCCATACGGATATCCGGCTCCTCCAACGAGAAGTACGGTCTGTCCGGAAACGTCATCCGCGCCAGGGTGGTCTTGCCCGACTGGCGCGGTCCGAGGACGGTCACCACCGGATACTCCGCGACGGATCGGTGCAGTTCCTGCGTGATGTCGCGGGTAAGCATGGCAAGAATGATGGTGCGTGTTGTGCAAAAAGCAAGATCAAGTTCTGATTTTCACAAACCTGCCTGGCCAGCCAGCGAATACCGGCACATTCTCGACGGCAAAACGAGCGAGCACGGACTCATTGCCGGTGCCCCGGTCGCAACAGTTGTTCCTCACCTGCGCTGCCTATGCAGCCTCTCGATAGTAGGATTTGAGCAGTCCGCCGATTCGCTCGCTGCACTTCACCTCGCCGACATCGTTGTTTGCAACCCCTCGGAATCACAGTGCTTCCGAGGGTGCCTCAGCATAGGTCAAAGGCTACTGGCCGAAGGCAGGGGTTTTTGCGGCGGAATCAAGGTTGGTACGAAACCTGCTGTTGGCTCGGCCGTGACCAAGGCAAAGCAGCAAACAGTGTGCGAATACTGGAAATTGGCACCAGATCGACCGCAACGATGGTCTCGCCTGTCGGCGATTCTGGCGGAGTGTGTCAGCCGGCGCTCACGTTTTGGAGTCGCACAGGAACGAGATCGCTGTTCGGTTTGGGGTGCCCAGGCGCCAGCCGGCAAGGCGCGAGCAGGGCGCGTGCTTCGTTTTGCAGCGCAGCGTAGTGAAAGAAAGCGAGGAGGTCGTAGATGATGAGCGCTCAGAAACTGGTTGGCAGCTTGGCTGGGCAAGTGCCCCTCGACAGCCATGAGCTCGGCAAACCTTCGGAGGACATAGTAGCGTCGTTGCAGGAGGCGCTCGCCGCCAAGTTGCTCGCGCCGAGCGACTACCAGGCAGCGGTGATAGTTGGCACTCACGGCGGCGTAGTACTTGCGGCATTGCGCCAGATCGCTCCTGCCATTCGCCATTTCTTGGTGCTCGAAAGCAACACCGAGAGAGCGCGGGTGCTGGTGGAGAACCTGAAGGACTCGTCGAGCCTGGACGGGGTGTACGTGAGCGATCTGTCACGGGCGAGCCCCGGCTACTCGTTCGAGGCGTATCTCGAGATTGCCGGTTTCCTCGTGAGGACCGGTGCCCGGATCGATCGCACGTTCCTCTTGGTTGTTGCCGACGAGGCGGACGACCAGGCTGGCGCGGCGATTGTCACCGCTCTTCGGGATCTATTCGAAAACGGGAGCCGCGTCCTTCTCGATGCTTGCCGTGACGAGGCAGCGATTCCAGTGAGTGTCATTCTTCCGTGGGCCGACTACCTGGCTGGTGCTGGCGAGCCTCTCACGGCGCTCGACTTCTACTATCTATTGGCCAAGTGCGTTGACAAGCGGACAATTGCCGGTCGTATTGCAAAGCTCTGGATTGGGCTGACCTGTTTCGAGCCCCTGCGTGAGTGGGTTCCATTCCTTGCCGATTCCGAGGCCGATCAGGCTCGGCTGCGCGAAGAGATCGATTCGACGATCAAGCTTGCGGATGACGCCACTCGGGAACGCTTTGCGGCCAACCTCGCTGCGCTGGGCAAGTTGCAGCCAGATCTCGTCCGCACGCTCGAAGCGCACCAGCCAGCCAAGGGTCTTTTCGTGGCGTTCCTGCCGGATGCGCCGTGGCTGGTGTCGCCCCGCGGAGTGAAGAGAGGCGAGTACCCGATGCTCCTTTCCATCGAGCAAGGGCGGATTCGGCAGCATACCAGGCTTCCCAAGCCCACGGAGATGGCCCGTCTTCTCGAGCCACTGCAGCGCAAGACCCACGACGCAGTCGTGCTCGGCTCGCTCGAGATCTATGCCCTGGTCGTTTGTATTGGTCATTGGATGGTCGAGCAGTCGTTGTCGAACCGGGCGAGCTCGATCTACGCGCTCGACCGGGACATCGATCGTTTCTGGTTTCTCCTCGGCGCGGCCGACATATCTTCGTTCGTCGGTAGCGACCGTTTCCTCTGGTTCGTCGGTGAAGACGCCGCCGAGCAACTCGGGGCTCACCTGGAATCGTCGGAAGAGCGTCCCTGGCCATCATGGTTGGTAGCCAGCGACCTGCAGACCCGGGAGACGATCGAGCGGCACATGCGAGGGCAGGGTTTGATGGGGGACAACCGCCTTGACCCTCGTTTCGGCCACCGAGTTGCCGGGTGAGCAATTCGAGCCAGCAGCGGATTTGGAGTGCTGCGGGCTAGGGGCACGTTGCGGACAGACAGTGATTCAACCGATGGGCAGCGGCCTCTGGACTGGAGATTGCCGGCCAGATCGTTACTCCGGGTGCCGGCTCGGCACGGTGACGAAAAATCAGCCTTCCGCCCGGATAGTCGAGATCGACGACAAATCGCCGGAGAATGTCGATCCCGATCAATCCATCGACATCGGCAAGACCTGGACGAACCTCCTCACGGACGCCTTGAAGGAATCCTTCGGTATCACGGATGACTGCGACAGGGACGAAATCCTCGCTCGTTGCGGTGGCGTCTACTACGACGCTGGAGGCGGCAGCGCAGCGTTCTTGGTCGTATTCGCAGGGACACGTCAGGTCAGCACCGGTACGACACGCACCGCATGCAAGCAGGATGCTCGCTTGCAGCTCTTCACAGGGACCCCATTTGTCGTTTTCCTGAGCGACAAACGCGACTCGTTTCAGCGACTCCGTAGCCAAGTGAGCATACACCGCACCGGCGCCGCCAATGTTGCCCAAGAGAGTATCGAACTGCAGGGTTGGCTGTTCTGACTCGGGAAAGAGACGGCGAAACGCCGACTCCGATAGCACCAGTGGATGAGCTCCGGTAGTCAGTAGCAGGAGCGCGTTCCTGCCGGACGAATACCAGCTCGCGCTTTCGTTGTCAGTCCGCTCGAGACAGGCGCCGACCACGAACCGTGTCCCTGAATAGCTCACTTCGCCATCCCCCCACTCGAAGGTTCCCCCGCCAGCCATGACCGAATGGAAGACCGCATTGCACGCCTCGGCAAACCACTCGTCGTCGGCAGCGCTATCGTGGAAGAAGCTCAAGCGCCAATCGGTCAAATCGAGGCGCACTGCCACCCGCGACAAGAGGTCGCCACCGAGCAGGCCACCGGCGTCGCAGCCGGCTCTCGGGCTAAGGCAGAGATCTGCTGGTCGTGGCAGGACTAGCACGGGCGCAGCGAGAAAACGCAGGCGCGGGACGATGGCGAGATCAGTCCAACCTGCCACAGTCAGGTCGATCCGCCTGCGATCCGCAGCGCTCTCTCCGTAAAGGACTGTTACGGGCGCAGCGGTGTCGACCACGACGCGAACCGGAGGGTGGTCCCCGTATGATGCCCACAGCACGGGTACACCCGCATCGGGGTCCAGCCTCACCGGAAACCGATCGATCTGGTAGCCAGCCTCGGTGCAGGCAAGCCCCATGGCTGTGGCAACGAGTGTCAAGGCGCTCCGCGTGATTCTGGCAGGGGGAGAGGAGGGGCGGAGGGGAGGTCTTGAGGCGCGCAAGCGCCGGATCAAGCGCCCGCCGCAGAATGACTTGTCCAAGATATCGGCGTTGAGGCGCCCGCATGGCAAGGAGCGAGGAGGGCGCATACTCTCGGTATGTAGCGGGGG
>JAZDLZ010000821.1:0-4071 GCA_043801535.1 Pseudomonadota bacterium | reverse complement strand
TTGCCGCTGGTTCTGTCTCGTCGCTTCAGCCAAGAAAACTACGGCACCTACAAACAGTTCTTCAGGATCGCGACCACCGGCTTTCTCGTCGGCCAGATGGGACTGACGGGCAGCCTGTACTATTTTGTGCCCCGTTCTGGCCGCGAACGGGGACGCTTTCTCGTCCAGACCTTGGTGGGATTGCTGCTTGCAGGCGCTCTGGCAGCCGTGGCTGTTCTGCTTGCAGGAGACGAAATCGCTCGACGTTTCGACAATCCGGCATTGGCGAAGCTCATACCAGTGCTCGCCCTGTATGTGTGGGCTCTTCTAGGCGCAGCGCCACTGGAGAGCGCCTTGACGTCAGCGGGACGTACCGGATGGGCAGGATTCGCTCACGCACTATCGGAATGCGGGCGCGCTGCCGCCCTGGTCACTCCAATCGTGCTAGGGCTCGGGCTGACGGGACTGGCATGGGCTGCGGCCGCATTCTCGTTCGTCCGCTTGCTGGCAGCCTGGCTGCTCGCTCTCGCTGGCGTGGCAGGACGGCCGATGCTACCAAGCAGGACCTCGCTGCGCGAGCAAATGAGCTACTCCCTTCCGTTCGCTGGTGCGGCGTTCCTGGCCGGCGTACAGGTGCAGCTTTCGCCGTATCTGGTAGCGGGCCTGACCGATGCCGGGACGTTCGCCATATTTGCCGTCGGCACCCTTCAAGTTCCGTTCGTCGACCTGATCTATACGCCGGTTGCCGAAGTCATGATCGTCAAGCTCGCGGCCGGAAGACGCGCTGAAGCGGCGGCTGTGTTCAGGACAGCGGTTTCTCGCCTGTCGATATTCTTTCTTCCCTTGGCGGCAGGAGCATGGGCAATCGCGCCCGAAGCGATCACGGCGCTCTACACCGATCGCTATCGGGCCGCCATCCCGATCTTTTGCGTCGCGGTCAGCGAAATTCTGCTGTCGATGCTGCCGGTGGACGGATTGCTGCGAGCGCTGGGTGCGACGAGAACAATCCTGAAGGTAAACTGCGTGAGGCTCGGGTTCACCTTGCTCTCGGTGCCGGCCGGTCTGTGGCTTCTTGGTCTGCCGGGAGCGATTGCCGGGCACGTGACTGCTCAGGCGCTGGCCAAGGGATTGCTGCTCACTGCCGCTGCTCGACGCCTGGGCGTGTCAGTCGACATCCTGCTCCCCGGACGACCGCTGCTAGCATGGGCTGCCCGGGCAGGGACCATCTTTGTTCTCCTCACCGCCCTGCGAACGCTCGGACCTTGGCACGGGTTCCGCTTTCTCGCGGCCGGCACTGCTCTGGGAATCGCTGCCTGGGCTCTGGCACTACACGCCGCCGGGGAAATCAAGCTAAGTCGGCTGGTCGAAATTATCTTGCCATCTAGAACACGATCCATCGCGGCTGGCTGCGTTGCTCGTCGGTGGTTGGGCGGCTGCGAGCCCTCGCCGCCCCCCCATCGAGGGAACCTCGACGGGGCCCCCCCCGCTACATACAGAGAGTATGCGCCCTCCTCGCTCCTTGCCCGTCGCGCGCCTCGTGTCCCATCTTGGCAAGATAGTTTCGACCAGCCTCCTAAGAGACCTTTTCGTCACTATGCCGAGAGCAACAGTGCCGACTGCGCGTCCAGAATCGAATCGCGTGCTGCTGATCGGTCCAATTCCGCCACCCGCCGGAGGCATTGCCACTCACCTTGCCGGCTTGAGCCGTGCGCTCGAGCGCAACGGTCTGGAAGTAACGGTGCTCGACCCGGCGCGCGGCAAACTGGTCTTGCTTCGCGAGCTCCTGGTTGCTCGCCGTCACACCGCAATTCACCTGCACGTCTGCGGTCACAATTGGTCGAGCTACGCTCTCGCACTGGCGTGCCGTGCCTGTGCGGGCAGCGCGCCGGTGCTGGTGAGCATCCACAGCGGCATCGCCCCACGCTATCTTGGCAGCGTCGGGCTCATCGCCAGATGGCTAGCCCAGGCCGCCCTCCGTGGTGCAAGGACGATTGTCTGCGTTAGCTCGGCGATAGCCGATGCGGCGAAACAGATCGGGGTCGGGAAGGCAAGGATCGTCGTTGCCACGCCCTATATCGAGGAGCGAGGCGAGCTGCCGCCGACGCCCGCGGCGATCGACTGGGCTGTCGGCCGCAGAACACCACTGGTCGCGGCGATGGTTGCCGCGCCCGATCACGAGTACGGTTCCGACGTGCTGATTGCCGGCTTTGCCAGGTTCGCCGCCGAGCATCACGCCAGCCTGCTCATGGTAATGGGCTCCGACGGCGTCGATCGTACCGTTGCCGACCGGCTTGCGAGCATGGGACTCGGCGAGAAGGTGATCGCTTTCGGAGAAGTCAATCACCAGACCGCAATGGGAGTGCTGCGCGCCTGCGATCTCTTCGTACGCCCCACCCGAGTCGACGGAGATGCGGTGAGCGTACGCGAAGCGCTCGCCCTGGGCCGACGAGTAGTCGCCTCGGACGCCGCGACAAGGCCTGACGGAGTGGTGACGTTCGGGAACGGCGATCCGGACGCACTGGCAAGAGCAATGAGCGCCGCGCTGCAAAGCGCGCCGCCTCCTTGGACATCGACGACAATCAATGGTCTCGACGTGCTGCTGAACGCATACCGAGAGGCTGGGTGCTGCCTGCACGAGGTGATGACATGTGCGGAATCGTTGGACGAGTCAACTGCTCCGGTCGAGTGAACGAAGCCCAGGTGCAAGCCATGAGCGCTCTAGTCGCTCATCGTGGACCAGATGGCAGTGGGATTCATCTCGAGCCGAATGCCGGCCTGGCCCATCGCCGGCTGGCAATCGTGGATCGCGCTCACGGCCAGCAGCCAGCGCTCAGTGAGGACAGTGGCGTGATCCTGGTATACAACGGCGAGGTCTATAACCATCTCGAGCTCCGCCGAACCCTCGAGGAACGCGGACACCGGTTCTCGACCAGATGCGACACCGAGGCCATCCTTCACGCCCACGAAGAGCATGGCGGGGTCGGCGCAGCTCGATTGCTACGAGGCATGTTCGCCTACGCGGCGTGGGAGCCGGTGCCAGGGAGACTGACGCTGGTGCGGGACCGGCTCGGTATCAAGCCGCTGTACTACGCGCACCTCGACTCCGGTGACCTGCTCTTCGCCAGCGATTTACGGGCTCTGCTGGTCGAGCCACAAGTCGATCGCCAGCTCGATTCCCTCGCTCTGAGCGCGTATCTCGCCCTGCGCTACGTGCCCGGCCCGGCAACGATGCTGCGCGGAGTACGCAAGCTCCCTCCCGGGGCAGTACTGGTGTGGCAGAACGGACGCGTCACCATCGAACGATTCTGGCGCGTCCCGCTCGGAGAGCATGCCGAAGATGCGCCCGCTCGTCCGCCTACGTTTGTCGAGGCGGCAGGCCGGCTGTGCTCGCTCCTCGAGGAGGTCGTCGCAATGCGGCGGATGGGCGAGGTTCCGCTCGGTGCGTTCCTTTCGGGCGGGCTCGATTCGACCCTGGTCGCGGCCATCCTGGCGCACCTTGCCCGAGTTGCCGGCGCCAGGCCACCGTGCACCTTTTCCGTCGGCTATTCCAGCGAGGAGGGTGCTGGCCACGACGAGCTTTCCTATGCCAGGCAGGCGGCAAGAGCCATCGGCTCGCGCCACCGAGAAATCGTGGTATCCGGCGCCGACGTGGCCGAATACCTCCCGCGGATCGTCCGCGACCTCGACGAGCCAATCGCCGATCCCGCTGCAGTCTCGCTGTGGTTCCTGGCGCGTCGCGCCCGGCAAGAAGTCACTCTGGTTCTTTCGGGCGAGGGCGCCGACGAGGTCTTCGCTGGGTATGCTATTCATCGTCGCTTGCTTCTGTGCGAGAAGCTCAGGCGGGTGCCGGGACTCGCCTTCGCCGCCAGCTTCGCCCGCTCTATGCTTCCCACCGGAAAGCTCAAGAGAGCATTGGCGCTCCTGGCCGCTCCTCGACCCACGACCGGCTATTCCGGCTACCGCGGTGTTTCCCGTGCTTTCGACGACGACGAGCATCCGGGCTGGGGCACTGGCAGTGCCGACGCGGCAGATCTGCTCCTCTGGCCGGCGCGCTGTTGCGCCGCTCGCGCGCCTACCCTGCTGGGGAGGATT
>JAZDLZ010000792.1:0-5750 GCA_043801535.1 Pseudomonadota bacterium | reverse complement strand
GATGCCGATGCCGGCGATGCTACCGCCTATCAGAAGCCGGTCTGGGAGGACGATGCTCTCGGTCGACCATCGAGGACACAGTGCCAGCTTTGGACCAAGTCGCCGCCAATGGCCGAGTCTGCGGGCGGGGTTCGTGGCCTTGGTGACGCTGCTGGCGTTGCTTGCCGGGAAAGCCGGGATCGCTCATGCCCAGCGGCTCAGCCCAGAAGAAACCCTGAAGCTGGTCAAGGCGCTCGACGAGCGGCAACGCAACTCCGGTGACTACAAGGCGCTCGTCTACTTGGAGAGAAAGGAAAAGGACAAGAACGATCTCATCTACCAGCTAGTGGTTTACCGGCGAGATGCCGACGACAAGCTGATGATGCTGTTTCTCAAGCCCAAGGCCGAGGCCGGCAAGGGATACCTGCGAATCGACAAGAACATGTTCATGTACGATCCCGCTACCGGCAAATGGGATCGCCGCACCGAGAGAGAGCGCATTGGGGGCACTGATTCGCGGCGGGCCGATTACGACGAGTCCAGGCTGGCCGAGGAATACATTCCTAGCTACGTTGCCGAGGAAAAGCTCGGCCGTTTTGCCGTGCACCACCTGGAGCTCAGAGCCAAGCCGAACGCCGACGTCGCCTACCCAGTCCTGCACATGTTCATCGACAAGGAGACCGGCAATCTGCTCAAGCAGCAAGAGTATGCGCTGTCTGGCAAGCTGATGCGGACGTCCTACTATCCCAAGTGGGAGAAGATGTTCAGCCCGTCAAAGGGCGCCAACATCTACTTCCCCAAAGAGATCCGAATATTCGACGAGGTCGAGAAGGGAAATCGCACCACGATCCTCATGCAGGAGGTCGACCTCGGCAAGCTGGAAGCGAACATTTTCACCAAGGCGTGGCTGGAGAGCAGGAGTCGGTGATGACGCGTTCGCCACTACTGCTGCCTGTTGTCCTGCCGCTCTTGCTCACCGGTGCTGGTTGGGGCGAGGCGGCGCAGGAGGAGGAGACCGGAAAACGCGAGGAAGAGCTCTTCGGCGAGCCCGGCGAACCGGAACCCGGTGTCGAGGAGGCCGACCAGAACGTCAAGGCAAGGCAGCCGGCCAGGAGAGAGAGAGAGAGAGAGGGCTCGGAGGGATCCGAGCAGGGAGGGACGGGGACCGAGAGAACCGAGGAAGGATCCGAGCTCGGGCTCGAGGAGCCTGTCCTGACCGAAGGTCTGGTTGGCTCTCGCCTTGCCGAGAGCAACGATCGGCTGGTGCTGGGCGGCCAGCTCTACTTGCGCTTTCATGGCAGCCTCGACGACGACGACGGGGCACCCGACGAGCTGGGTCTGTCGAGCCCTACCCTGCTGCACCTGTACCTGGACGGCCGACCTAGCGATCGGCTGCGAGCGTTTGCGCGCGGCCGCCTTGTCCACGACGCCACCATTGCCGAAGGGGGGGAAACCGACGAGCTCGGCCGAAGCCGGTCACGATCCGAGGTTTTCCTCGATCAACTGTGGCTGAAATTCGACATTGCCAGGACCGTCTACGTGACGGCTGGCCGGCAACCGATTCGCTGGGGGTCGGGACGATTCTGGAATCCCACCGACTTCCTCAATCAGCAGCGGCGCGATCCGCTGGCTCTGCTCGACGAACGCCTGGGCATCAGCCTGGTCAAGCTGCACGTTCCATTGGAGTCGCTGGGCTGGAACGTGTACGCGGTGGCAAACTTCGACGAGGCCGACAGCCCGGCCGATGTCGGCGGCGCCGTGCGGGCAGAGGCTCTGGTTGGCCCAGGCGAGATTGCCCTGTCCGCGGCTGCCCGCAAGGATCAGGCGACGCGGCTGGGAGCCGATCTGTCCTTCGGCGTTGGCGACTTCGACTTGCGCCTCGAGGGCGCGGTCGCTCATGGCGAAAAGAAGGAATTCTGGCGGGGTAGCCTCGATTTCGCCGCCACGCCGACCCCGTATTCACGCGAAGACGACTGGATTGCGCAACTGACCGCTGGCGCCGAGATTGCGATTCGCTATTCGGACGAGGACAACGTCGTCCTCGGATCAGAGTACTTCTACAACGACGCTGGCTATGGTGACGCCACCCTTTACCCGTGGCTGGCTTACCAGGGAGACTTCACCCCCTTCTATCTTGGCAGACACTACGTCTCCGCCTATGCGGCTCTCATGAGCCCGGGTCGCTGGAACGACACCAGCTTCATTGGCAGCGCCATTGGCAACGTGAGCGATGGAACGTGGCTGGCGCGACTCGACTATCAGGTGAGAGTGCTCACCTACCTCGATCTGAGCGCGTTTGCCGCCGTGCACCTTTGCGACCAGGGCGAATTCCGCTTTGCGGTCTCGATTCCACCGAGCGATTCCTTCCCACAGGGGTTGGATATTCCGGCCCAGCGACTGGATCTCGGCGTGTGGCTGACGCTGAGGATCTGACTCGCGCGGGGCAACTACGTGACCTCCGACCTGACGGGGACTGGCAACAGGTGGTTGTCGGGTTGACGCGACACACCCTGGTCTGGACGAACGGCTGGGATAGAGAAGCAGCGATCGACAGGAAGACCGATCCGTTGGGTAGCGTCCCGCAGAACTGACAACCAGCCGGTCGAGGACGAATGGCACACTCTATGCTGCGTGCCGTATGCAAACGCCAACGAGGAGACCACCACAGATGCGAACACGACAACCTGGCGATTCCTCACAATGCCAAGAGCACGGCACTAGGTCGCCGTCGCAAAATAACTCGAACAGTCTCGCCGCCGATCCATCCCGGCTGGCTGCGTCGCTCGTCGGTTTCATACCGAGAGTATGCGCCCTCCTCGCTCCTTGCCATCCGGGCGCCTCATCGCCGATACTTTGTTCAAGTTATTCTGCGACGGCTCCTGGTTCTCGACGATGGCTCGGGGCTGTCGCGCTCCTTCACGCGGACCAGTCGTCGGCATGCCAGCAGTCCGCTGGGACAGAGGGTGATGGCCACGACGCGCAGCCGGCGGCCGACACTGTCGTGCGCACCGACGCTGCCCAGTACGCTACTGATGCCCAGCATGGAGCAGCAGACGGAGCGGATGGGCCCGCCGCGACCGAGAAACTGCCGCCTTTTGGCGCCTACGGCGGCGATCTCGCGGAGATGGGCGACGAGCTTCGGGACATCGGAGCTCGAGTGCAGCGCAGGGCAGCTCTCGACGGCCTGGCTTGGGGACTCATCCAACCGCGCTTGGACGGGCAATACAATTGGGCTGGCTTCGACGCCAACCTGGAGCTCGCCCAGTCTCTTGGCATCACCTCGGTCATCACGGTCAAGTCGGCCAACCAGGAGGATCAGGAGAACTGCGGCTGCCAGGAGGCAAAGTGCAAGGACAATCCGTGCGACTGGGATGCCTACGAGGAGTTTCTCGAGGCAGCGGTCACCCGGTATCGAGGCACCATCGGCTATTGGCAATTCGAGAACGAGCCCGAGAAGGGTCACTACTACACTGGCACGACTACCGAGTACGCGGAGCTCCTGTCGCGATCCTATCGGGTGGTCAAGGAAGCGTGCCCGGAGTGTCAGGTGCTGATCGCCGGAATGCGCCACTGCACCTACGCTGCCGAAGGGAGCACGTACTATCCCGATCTTCTCGTCGAGCTCAGCCAGCATCCAAGCTGCGGCGGCACTGGCTGCTTCGATATCTTCGATGTCCACACCGCCGCGGGATGCCTGGTTCGCAACGCCAAAGGGAAGCCTGACCTGGCTCGCATTCATCAGGAGGTACGCATAGCCTACGACCAGGTGCGGGCGCTGCTAGTGGACGCCGGCCTGGGTGACAAGCCAATCTGGAGCACCGAGTTCGGTCCGCTGGAGGGCAGCGGAGAGATCGCGCACACGCTGGTGAAGTCGTTCACGGTTGCGCTCGATGCCGGATCCCAGTTGCTGTTCTGGCGGGTCAACGAAAAGCCATCCTTGATCCTGGAAGGCGGCGTTCCGACTGACTCCTTCTATGCGTACCGAGCTCTGATCGCCAAGCTCGGCGGCTACTCAACGATTCAGCGCCTCGGCAGCACTGAAGGACAATACAAGCTCACCTTTTCGGACCGCCCGCCGGTCTACGTCGCCTGGTGCGAGCCGGAGTCGGAGTCGGAGCCGGAGCCGGAAGGTTGTCGCCTCGATAGCGAAATCGCAGGATCCGTCAGAGTTACCGACGCCGTCGGCAACGACGGCGGAACCGGAACCGTCGAGGCCGCGACCTTGACGTTGACGGAGGCGCCGGTCTTCGTCGAGAAGTAGACCTGTCTGTTTCTCCAAGCTGGCCGCTTCGCCATCATCTCTCTGGCCGCCTGACGGGCGACCTGTCAGCAACTGGATGCCTTTCTGCTCGATACTCGGTGTATTGTTGAGGCGCAGGAATGGCTAGGATGTTGAAAGTCAAGGATGTCGGCTCGAAGCAGTGAGCCTCGGCATGAATACAGCGGGGGAACTTGGTGGGCACCGTGGACAAACCTGATTCAAGAAACTCGGCCGTTCGCGAATGCCTGAAATGCATTCCTCGAAGCGCGTCGGTCGTGAGCCGGGAAGGGGCCACTGTCGATAAACTGCCAGAGTCGCTTCGCTCTCTTTCCCAGCACCCAGATGTCCGGCCGGTGCCATGGCTTCCGGCGAGCACAGGCTTTCGCCTGATGTATTGCAGCGCGTGCGGGGCAGTGTGGCTTGTCAAAGTCGACAGGGAATTCGCATGGAGAGTCCAGTCAGTCCCCGGCGAAGTCTTGGCCATCTTCCGTCCCGAGGCAGAGAAGAGGGCGCTGCCGTTCATCTCAGGCCCACATTATGACCATCTGGATGACCTTCGCGGTTTTGTGCGTCAGGAACTTCACGTCCTCGACGTCAACCGGCCTCAAAAGCGCGCCAGGCAACGCACGCGCATCAAATCAAAAAGCTGGTTGGCCGAAGCCGTCGCAGAGATCGAGCCAATCCGACTCGGGTGGAGCGACTGGCTCTCCTTCCTCGTTCTCACCGCTTTGAGCGCCGGGCTGGTTCTTCCTCTTGGCATCTTGTATGGCAGCCTGTCCGAGCCCGACGGCGGATATTTCTGGACCCTGGTTCCGGCGAGCTTGCTGTGCATCGCCTTTCTTGCGGCCGGCCGGCTGCTGCGGGTCAGGCGCACCCTTTTCATGCTGCCATTCACTTTCGTTACTGCGATTCTGTCCTTCGGCTATGGCCACATCTCTGCATACGAGACCAAGGTCTTTAACGTCTATGTGCGGCTCACCACTCCAAGCTCGAACGATTTCGTGGCCGAATGGAAGGATCTGGATCGCAACGAGGTGTATCGCCGCTATCTCTCGAGAGAGACCGGCCGCAGCAGCACGGGCGGGCTGCTGGATTATTTGCGCTACACGGCAGATAGAGGAGCGCGAATCCGTGGCACGCCCAAGCTGGGACACGTCCCTTACCAGCGCCGTGGATTTCTGATCTGGTTAGACTGGGGCGTGCAGGGCGCGATGTTCCTGATTGCCGCCCTCTTCGGATCGCTGCGCTTTCCCAAACAGGACAGGAAAACCTCCACACTCTAGGCAAGACTCTCGAGAGCGGAAGCCGGAAGTACTTGGCAGAGGTTGTTTCGATCCTCACCGTCGAGGATGTCCACCTGCAACAATATCCCTGGGATTCGGAGTCCACGATTCCAGCCGGCAGCATGCGCCTGATCGGACCGTACGGGCTCGTTCGCTCCGCGGCAGAACAGGCCACCGGCAACAATGCGACCGGCGACCGGCAATGCCGGAGGCGGGCGTTCCGGCAC
>JAZDLZ010000071.1:0-6566 GCA_043801535.1 Pseudomonadota bacterium | reverse complement strand
CCCGAGCCTCGAGTGTCTCTGCCTCTGCCTCGAGCTGCTGCGCTGCTGCCATCCGCCCACTCACGAACGATTCGATTTCCCTGCTTTCTCGCCAGTCGCCGAAACCGACCGAGCCCAGCACGACGGCAACCATGGCTGCCGGGATCCCGACTCGTAGTGCCCAAGCTCTGAGCCTCGCCGAACGTAGCGCCGACCAGCTCGTCTTGATGAAGTCTCGTTCTCGAGCTCCAAGATTCAGTGACTCGAAGGAGCTCAGCTCGCGGAGCTGTCGTTCGGACCACAGACCGTCCGCGATGCGGCCGAGACGTTCCCATTCCTGCGCTGCTCGCCGCACCCGCTCTTCGATTTCTCTGGTCGACGCTTCTTCCTGCAGCCACCGTTTCAGGGTTGGCCATCCAGTGAGCAGTGCTTCGTGGGCGACTTCGTAAGCAGGTCCCTTTTCTCCCTCGCCGACGACGAGGAGACGACCTTGCACGAGAGCTGCGAGCGCCGCCATGCTCGCTTCCTGGTGAGCTTCGCCGGTTTCTCCCACCAGCTCCCATTGCTCGCGGCGGGCGCGAGTTCCCTCGGCGGTGACTAGCGCCAAGAGCATTCGTCGAGCCTGTTTGCGCAGATCGGGTGCCAGGTGCCAGAGAACGCTGTCGGCGTGTGCTGCCAGTGCGCCCTTGATGCCACCCATCTTGTCGAGCGCCTCGGCGGTGAGCTGCCGCGACGCCGTGTCCCGGGCTTCCCACAAGGCAGAGAGAGCGAATTGGAGCAGCGGAAGGGAGCCTGGCGTGGCCTGGGCCACGAGCAGATCGACCAGGCTATCGGCTTCGAATTCGTAGCCGCGCAGGTGGGTCGGCTCGACCACGGCCCGGCGGATGCCTTCGGACGACATCGGTCCGAGGACAAACATCGTCCGCAGAACCTCGGCTCGCAGAATTCCGAGATCTTCGAGCCGTCCCATGAAATCGCTACGCAGGGTGCCGATAACTCGGACTGCGGGAGCAGCGGCAACGAGCTCCGCCAGTGCCTCCATGAAGCCCCGTCGCTCGGTAGGTTCCGCCAGAGTCCACAGCTCTTCGAGCTGATCGAGGACCACCAGCACCCGTCCAGCAGCGCCGGCCCTTGCCCGAAGCTCTTGTCCTAGCCAGCTCGGTTCTGCTCGCAGACACTCCTCGATTTCGTCCGATTCCAAGCCAAGCGCGGCAGATGTTGCCTGCGCGAGAGCGTCAAGAGGACGACGACCCGGAACCATGGTGGCGACCTGCCACGAGCCATCACCGAGAGCTCCGCCCTTTATCCGGGGAACAACGCCGGCCAGTATCAGCGACGACTTGCCTGCCCCAGACGGACCGACAACGACGACGATCGCCGCCGCACGTAGCTCTGCCAGCACCGCCCTGATTTCCGCTTCCCTGCCGAAAAACATCGCGTGATGTTCTGGTCCGAATGCGAGCAGCCCTCGGTAGGGATTCCCTGCTTCATCCTTCGTGTCGCCGAGTGTGGTGCGGGCCCGTTCGGTCAGGGCTTCCAGGAGCTCGCGCAGCTCGTCGGCAGTTGGCCGCATTCGAGGGTCCCGACTGAGGCAGCGATCGATGATATCGGCCAGTGCCTTGATGCCGGGAACACGGTCACGTAGTCGCGGTGCAGGTGTTGTCAGGACCTCCTCGCGCAACCGTAAGGCGTTGTCGGCCTTGTAGGGCGTCTCGCCGGCAATGAGCTCGTAGAGCAGGATCCCAAGAGAATAGACATCGGAACGCTGGGTTGCAGACTCGCCTCGCCAGACCTCGGGAGCCATGTAGAGGGGCGTGCCCACAACCGTTCCGGGTCGGGTCTGCACGAGATGAGTGCCAGCAGACACTGTCTTGTCCAAGGCCAGCGGAACAGTAGTGATGTTGGGTGCCGACACCTCGATCGACTCGTCGGTCGAGTAGCCTTTGTCCTCTTGCAGCTTGGCGAGCCCGAAATCGAGGATCTTCACCGTGCCATCGGCGCACTCGAAGGTATTGGCTGGTTTGATGTCACGGTGGAGAACTCCTGCCGCGTGAGCTGCGGCCAAGCCACGTGCCAGGTCGATACCAATCTGGAGGGCTCTTTCGCCATCCACCGGTCGCGGCACATCGGCGAGACTGTGGCCAGAGAGGAGCTCGGTGACGAGGAACGGGCAGCCGGATATTTCGCCGGCATGGTGTACCGCTACCACGTTCGGATGGCGGAGCCGTGCGATTACCCTCGCCTCCATCAGGAATCTGAGACGAGCCTCGGCCGAGACCTCGGTGTGGGCGAACTTCATTGCCACTTTGCGCTCGAGCAGCGTGTCGATGGCAAGCCAAACCTGGGCAGAGATTCCCTCGCCAAGCATGCGCTCGAGTCGGAATTCGCCAACCTCCTGCGGCGGAGTGAACGGACGCCCCACGACGGTTGGTATTGTCGCCTGCTTGAGTTGCGAAAGGAAGAGGGCTTTAGTCGCTCCTTAGAAGTCCAAGATACGGTCGAGATTCTCTCGTTCCCACTGTTGTGCTTGTTCGAAGTGGCTGAAGGTGCGTTCCTGGGCCAGAAAGGCAGACGTGTGAAATCTCCTCCGGCCGGCAACCACTGGCATCTCGTGAATCTGATGCAGCATTTCGTGGTAGATGATCCACTCCAGGAAGTAGTGCGGGACAAAGCTCCGGTCGAGCGCCGGATGAATCCGAATCAGCCGATCTTCCACCGCATAGGAGCCCATCTTGATGCTGCTGCGCCGGCGCCGGGCTCGTTGCCGCGTGCCCCAGGTGATCCGTGCGACAATGCCGTGGCAGAAGTAGCGTCTGTTGAGCTCGTCGAATACCTGCTGCAGGTCGAACACTTGGCCTCTGGTCTGTACGGTGACCGGTGGTCGCCTATGGCTCCGTCTGTTCGTTCGAATCTGGGAGCTGTGAGCGTCGATGTAGGCATCCAGCATCCGCGACGCCTTTGGTTCGCTGATGGTGATGTATCCTGCCAGCGCAGCAACGACACCGGCGGGTGCGTCGAGAAACATATGGTGGAGGCGGACTCGGTAGAGCGGACCTGGGTCCCGGCGTACTGAAACCACGGTACGGCAATTGTCGGTAATGGCCAGTCCGAGGCGGGTATCTGGGAGCAGAAACCCGATTCGGCGTTCGAGTTGCTGGCGGCCGCGTTCGTCTTCGAGCGGATGGATCTGTCGCTCGGCCGAGCTGATCGGCTCGCCCGCCTTGCGGTTTCTCGCAAGGCGTGACGCAACGATTCCTGCACCCTGCTCCGGTTTGGCCACAATCCCATCTAGGCTCGACTGCCGAGTCGTCAATGGCACAAAGCAAGCACGGTTCGCGCCAATCCACCTTGCTCGAAAAAAGTACGCAACTCTGCAGCGGGGGCGACGATAACTACTTTAGGCGATTCAGGACGATGGACTTTTCGAGCGAGTCACGCATGCAAGGCGGCCGAGACTGCGATACGCTTCCGCTTCGTAGAGGACCTGCGGCCTCCGGTCCCGTGCTTGGCGTCAGGCTGGCAATTCGGGTGCTCCCAACTGGACGAGAGTTTCCACTTTCCGTGGTGGATGGACGGTTTCCGATCGGCAGTGGCTCCACCAATTCGTTGGTCTTGGATGCCGACCCGTACGTCTCGGCCCTTCACTGCTTTCTCGAGCGACGGGGCGGCGCTCTGGTGCTGGTCGATCACGGGAGTCGCAATGGCACGTATCTCGACGGCGTCCGTGTCTTCGAGGCAGAGATCAAACCGGGCGCCAGGATCGCGTTGGGAGAGACGACTCTGATCCTGACATGCGCGCAAGACCGTCAGCGATTGCCTGCTGCCGAACGGCTTCTCGGTGCCGATCCAGCGTTTCGAGCTGCTCTCGATCTTGCCAGCAGAGCGGCAGCCACTTCGGTAGCCATCCTCATTCTGGGCGAGAGCGGCACTGGCAAAGAGCTGGTAGCTCGTCTGGTTCACGAGCGTTCTCCACGACGATACGGACCGTTTGTCGCTCAGAGCTGTGGAGCCATTCCTCGCGAGCTAATGGAGAGCGAGCTTTTCGGTCACGAACGGGGAGCGTTCACTGGCGCTGTTGACCGCCGGCCAGGTCTTTTCGAGCAGGCAAATCAAGGGACGCTGTTCCTGGATGAGGTCGGAGAGCTGCCGCTCGAGCAGCAACCCCGTCTGCTCCGAGCTCTCGAGACTCACCAGGTGCGCCGCATCGGCGGTGATCGCGAGCGGTATGTTGACGTACGTGTTGTCGCTGCCACCCACCGGGACTTTGGACAGGGCGTGGGCGATCGTCGATTCAGGCTGGACCTCTACCATCGATTGGCTGGAGTGGAAGTCCGGTTGCCACCGCTCCGGGAGCGTCCAGCAGACATTCGTCCTATTGCCGAGGCCTTTCTCGCCGAGGCGTCCCTCGAGTACTACGGCCGTGCAAAGACGTTCGGCGTAGGATCGTGGCAGGACGTCGTTCGCCATCCGTGGCCAGGGAACGTGCGGGAGCTCCGCAACGCCGTCTACCGGGCCGCGATCGTTGCGGACGACGAGGTCTCGCCGGTGGATCTGCTGCCTCCTGTTTGGAGAGATGGCCCTGTGCCGGGTGGGAGCCTATACCATGAGCAGGCGCGGGATCATCGCGTCACGACCAATTCCGTCTACACGAGGACGGGCGGTCTTGCTGGATTTCCCCTGTCGGTCGTTGCGAAGGTGAAGGCATCCGACGGTGACGCTTGCCGTACGAGTCTTGCCCGTCCGCTTCCCTCTCCGCCTTCTCCTCCTCCTCCTCCTCCTCCTCCTCCTCCTCCTCCTATTGCTACTACTACCAGTGCTCCTTCGTCCGTTCCTCCAATATCTCCGTCACCTTCATCGCCTGATTTTCCGTCGCCTGTTTCTCCGTCTCTTGCCTCTCCGTCTCTTGCTCAATCGCCTCCTTCCGGTCCGTCTTCTGCGTTGGCTCGTTCTTCTGGTGCTCGTGCTCCCGATTCTTCTCCTTGTTCCACTGATCCCGAAGCTGCCGCTACTAGCCGACCATTCGACAGAATGATGCGACAGTACATGGAGCAAGCCGTCGATCGGCATGGTTCCTTTCGTCGAGCGGCCCTGGCCTTGGGAGTATCGAAATCGACATTCTGCGATCGCGCCCGGCGCTTCGGGCTGGCCGCGCCCAAGAAGGAGCAGCGACAACCAACCGATCCAGATCCCGACGAGTGACCGTTCACGGCCATCGCACGTCCTCTGCTGAATCTGTCCGGCTGGCGACCTCCAACCCGAGCGCGGCGAGTCCGTCGAGGATGCCGCCGGCACCGGGGACTGTCGAGAAGAACACACCAGGCCGGCCGGCCACGCGTTCGACGAGGCGAGGTTGGGCATTGCCGACGACGATGCCGCGTACGTCTTGTTCGAACAGGGACAGATCGTTCATGCTGTCGCCAGCGACCACGATCCGCTCGCAACTCCAGTCTTCCTGCGCGAGCAAGCGTACCAGGGTCGTTCCTTTGGATACGCCGCGGGGAAGCACTTCGACGAAATCGTCGCCAGTGACGAGATAGCTGCACCCCATTCGTTCCGTTTCGGCCACGATTGCAGGGTCGAGAGCAGGTCCGTGGAACGAGAATCCGCAGCGCCGCTCGCACGGGAAAGCCATCTTGAGAGAAGGGAATCCAGCCAGCCGTTTCAACACCGTGTCGGTACCAGGCCAGCAGGCTGCAATCTCGTGTTGCAGCGGAAGCACTGGCTCTAGCGTATCGCCTCTCACCACCGTGGCACCGACGTCGGCGATGATGTAGCGCGGTGCTGCTACCAGTGGGTCGGCGAGAATCTCGACGATTGTGTCGATGCCCCTTCCAGTAGCAAAGACCAGCGAGATCCGGTTCTTCTCTTCCAGCACGAGCTCGCGCAGAGTGCGGCGATGCGCCTCGCTGCCAGCCAGCAGCGTTCCATCGAGATCGGTCACGAGAACCAAGTGATCGCCCACCACTGCAGCGCAGCTACTGTCTTCCGTCATTGCATCGCCCGTACGATTTCATCTTGGCCCTACACTACTCTTCTTGCCGCTGGCGTGTCACGTTCGAGCAATCACAATCGCCCGCTCGACTATGGTAAGAGGGCAGATGCGGTCTTGAGCGCCGCAGCGATCAGGAAGGAGCATTCATGTCAGCGCGCAACGAGGCAACAGCAGGTACGGCCGAATCGGTGGGCTCTGCTGCGTCGTCAGGCCAGGAAAAGACCAAGCTGCCCCGGGTTTTCTGGACAGCCAACCTGACCGAGCTCTTCGAGCGGGCCGCCTATTATTCGATGGCCAGCTTCGTGGTCATCTATCTCGGCCAACTCGGATTGGGCGATTACTGGCCGAGCACTCTCAATGGTTTGCTTTGGGCTCTGGTCTATTTTTTGCCGATTCTATCGGGGACCATCGCTGACCTGGTAGGTTTTCGCAGAGCCCTGCTGGTTGCCTTTGTGCTGCTCGTCGCTGGCTATCTCCTCATGGGCTACCCGGTTTGGTTCGGGGGCGCAGAGCTGTCCAAGACCATCGGAAAGGAGGTTACGGCGGGATCCAGCGTGGTGGTTCCCCTGGTCGCCGCCATTCTCCTCATTGCCAT
>JAZDLZ010000710.1:0-3222 GCA_043801535.1 Pseudomonadota bacterium | reverse complement strand
ATGCCGGCACGGAGCGCTTTGCCGCTCTCACAAGCATCTTGCCATGTCCATCCGACCGAGACACGTCCACGTCGGGTATCGCTGACGCTCTGGTTTCGCCGCCATCGACGGGGGACCAACGAGCAACGATCACACCCGGGGTGATTTCTCGATTTGACGTTCGAGCGCGATAGTGGCAAGCTGCGCTCCATCTGCCGGGGTACCCGAACTGGCACAGGGAGGGGTCTCAAAAGCCCCCGCCGTAAGGCATTGCGGGTTCGAATCCCGCCCCCGGCACCATACCAACACGTAGCAGGCGTCATTTCCCCGATTCAATCTTCTTGATCGCCGCCGCGGAGACGGGGAAGATTCCCGCCTCATGATCGAATCGTACGATTTCCTCGTCGTTGGCGCTGGTATTGCCGGTGCATCGGTAGCCTGCCGTCTCGCCGAGAGCAGCCGGACGTTGCTCCTCGAGCGGGAAGACCAGCCTGGCTATCACACTACTGGGCGATCGGCCGCGATGTTTCACGAGAGCTATGCTGGCCCGGTCGTGCAGAGCCTGACCGTGGCGAGCAGGACGTTCTACGAGAGTCCGCCCGATGGATTCGGCGACGGGCCACTGCTTTCGCCACGAGGTGCGCTGCTAGTAGCTGGGCCCCAGTTCGCGGACCGCGCAGCTGCAGGACTTGCCGATGCGCAGCGCAACGGGGTGAAGATCGACGCAGTTGGGGTAGAGGAATGTCTCCGTCTCGTTCCGGTGCTCAGGCCAGAGCAGATTGCCGCCGCCCTCTATGAACCCGGGGCGATGGACATGGAAGTCCACGCGATTCACCAGGGGTTCCTCAAGGGGCTCCGGAAGCACGGAGGCGTGGTCAGGACGAGTACCGAGCTTCTCGCGCTTTCGCGCGAACCCGACGGCGGTTGGAGAGCCACGACGGGCACGGGCGATGTCCGATGCCGAATTGTCGTCAATGCGGCAGGCGCCTGGGCGGACACTGTTGCCGCGTTGGCAGGCGCCCGGCCGATTGGACTCATGCCGCTGCAGCGAACGGCGTTCGTGTTCCGTCCGCCCTCCGGCGTGACGATCTCCAGTTGGCCAATGGTGATTGACCTCGGCGAGGCCTACTACTTCAAGCCCGATGCTGGCCGCCTCCTGGCATCGCCAGCCGACGAGAAGCCATCGTACCCCCACGACGTCCGACCCGAAGATATCGACGTCGCGCTGGGCATCGAGCGCATTCACGCTGCCACGACTCTCTGCATCGACACGGTCGACCGCCGCTGGGCAGGGCTCCGCAGCTTCACGAGGGACAGGCTTCCCGCCGTCGGATTCGCGCCCGATGTTCCGGGCTTTTTTTGGCTGGCGGGACAGGGAGGTTTCGGAATCCAGACAGCTCCAGCTCTGTCCCGCATTGCCGCCGAGCTGGCGTTCGGAAACGCCTTCCCCGAGGACGTCGCCCGTGGAGAGCTGACAGTCAGTGCGCTCGATCCTTGCCGTCTTCTCGAAGGCTCGCAGAAGACAAAGGATTGAGGCCGCGGAGAATCTAGAGCACCGATCGATGTTCTAGAGAAGGCTGCCAGCGAGGCAAGCTTCGGCCACGGCTCCGGGATTATTCACCAGACCCGGCGTCGGTGGGAAGCCGGCTTGGAGAAGGGAGTAGAGACGCTCTGGCAACTCGGTGAGAGTGGTGCAGTGTCCGAGACCACGGGCGACAACTTGCCTTGCCGTGCTGTCGTCTTCCGGCATGCCTGGTCGCCGGATGATTAGCAGCGGTCGTCGAGCTACCGCAGTCTCGGCAACCGTGCTCCAGCCTGCCTTGGTTACGACGACGTCCGCCGCTCCAATGTAGGGGACGAGATCGGCCTGTTCCGAAGACAGGTCGACCACTGTTGCTGTTCGAGGAGCGTGGACGCGAATGCCTCGAGTGAAGATCACCGAACCGCCGATTGGATCGATCTCGATGGGCTCGACAAGATCGAGGATTCCACCGATAGACAACAGCACTCGCGGGGAGGGTAGTCTTTCGACCAGCCTCGCCACACTCGCGGAATCCGCAGCGCGCACGCAAGCTGGTACGTCGATCGTTGGAACGGTGGCCAGTGCCCTGCTTGCAAGATGGAACGGATAGCGCAAGTACCGGACAGACGATACGTAGGCTTCACCAATCTGGTCGATAGCCGCCCCTTTCAAGCCCAGGCCCACGTATTGGGCGTGCCATTCGAAATTGCTCACCAGTATGCAGGGAATGCCCGCCTTTTTGGCCATGGCACATCCGAGCGGCGAGGCATCGACTACCGCCAAATCAATGTGGTTGGCGGCCAAATGGCGGTATCCGGCGCCAATCGCGTCAGGCCATGACGAAACCCACCTCTCGACGGCGCCTTGAAGAGTGACGACATCTGGGATCATTTCGCCCGCCCCGAAAGGTATTCCGAAATCGGTTTCGACGTCCCAGAGATCGATTCGTGGGTCGGACGCGGTCGATGCTGTGAAGAAGCACCAGCCTCGGCGAGGGGCCGCCACTAGCAGTCTGCCAATGGCGCCGGTGCCAAGTAAGGCCTCGGCGAGCACCGCACTCCGGGTAATGTGTCCTAGCCCATGTCCTGAGACGAAAAGAAGGACTGCCAGCGGCGTGCCGCTGCTAGCCTGCTCCCACACCTTTGACCTTGTGCTCGACGAGTTTTGCAGCGCGCAAACCAGTGCCAAGGCATATCGCTTCGTCCGGATTCACCAGCGTCACGATTTCGCGTTGAAAATACCGGCTAAGCCCGTCTCGAACAAACGGGATACGAGATACGCCACCGGTCATGACGACTTCGGTCACGTCGGTGGGCTCCAGCCCAGCGCGTTCGAGCGCCTCCTTGCAAACTGCGATGGAGCGATCGAACAGCTCTCGACACAGCCTTTCGAAAACGGCGCGATCGAGCTTTTGCCGCAGATCGACTCGACGAGGCGTCTCGACGAGCTGCTCAACGGTGATCGTCGCGGCGTTCTGAATCGAGAGCTCTCTCTTGGTCCGTTCGCAGGCGAACAGCAACCGCTGCCATTCGACGACCCGCTGGCGGAGCTCGATCTTGGTCGCCCGCCAAAAAGCGTCGGCGACTGCCTGTGCCAGAGTGAGGTCGAAATCGTCGCCGCCAAGCCAGGCGTCGCCATCGCTCACTAGCACGCGAAAACGATCGCCCGAGATGTCTAGCAGGGTGAAATCAAAGGTGCCGCCGCCGAAGTCGTAGACCGCA
>JAZDLZ010000066.1:0-3928 GCA_043801535.1 Pseudomonadota bacterium | reverse complement strand
GCCTGTGGAGCGTTGCTCGCGGCGAGACCATTGACCTCCAGGATACTCGCGGAGAAATCGTCCGCGGAGTTGCCTTCAGCAGAGATGGTAGCCGAGTGGCGTTTGCCGGCTTCGACGCGAAGCTCCGCCTCTGGAGGGTTGCGAGCGCCAGCGAAGGGGAGAGAACGGTTGCAGATCAGCCAGGCAAGGGAGGGGGTAGCGGGCATCAAGGAGAGCGCGGCCACAAGTTGGCAGCGACCGGGCTTGGTTTCAGTCCCGACGGACGGTCGATGGTTTCTTCGGGGGCCGACGAGACTCTGCGACTCTGGGACGTGACCACCGGAGAGGAGCAGCAGATATTCACCGGGCATCGTGGATACGTGGAAACTGTCGCCATTAGTCCCGATGGAATGCTGATTGCCAGTGGCGGGCACGACATGGCGATCCGATTGTGGGATACATCCTCTGGGCGACTGCTCCGGCTGCTGTCTGGCCACGTGAGCTGGGTTCGCAGCGTCGTGTTCAGCTCCGACGGCAAAATGTTGGCGTCCGGGAGCGGAGACCGGACAGTTCGCATATGGGACACCGCCACCGGAGTGGAGATCCGCAAGCTGTCTGGGCACCGAGTCGACGTCCCCGGAATCGCCATCAGCCCCGACGATCGATTGCTGGCCTCGGCCAGCCAGGACGGAACCCTGCGAGTATGGGAAGTCGCCAGCGGGCGGAACGTGGCGACTCTTGCCGCCAAGGCCCAGATGCAGGCAGTGGTCTTCTCGCCTGATGGTCGGTTCCTCTATGCCAGTGGCTTCGATGGCTCGGTCCGCCGGTGGGAGTATGCCGAGAGCCGCGACCAGATACTCTTCAAGCAGTCGCAGACTGGCTTGGACTGCTATTTGTCGGTCGATCCGACCGGCCGGCAACTGGCTGTTCCGGCGAAGGATCGGGTTCTCCTCTTGAGCACGGACACCGGTGACCAGAGAACGCTCGGACGCTGTTGGGGCAATGCCCATCGTACCGCGTTCAGCCCCGACGGACGGCTGGTGGCAGCGACGGCGCACGATGGAGCCGTCCGGGTCTGGCAGGTCGACCGATCCATGCCCTACTGGAGGGCGCCGGTGTTGTTGCGAGCGCCGCCGCGTCTACTCTCCCACCGTGGCTGGATTCGGCTAGAGAGAGCACCGTCCGCCAGCGCGTCGTCCTCGCCGCCGGGCACCAAGTGGGAGCGGGCGGTCGAGGAGCGCGGCATCCTGGGCGCGACCAGCGCAGCAGTGTACTGGTCGGACGACGGAAGCTCCAGCCCGGAAGCAAATGGTGGTGGCGATCGATTCCTCTGTCTGGCCGTTGCCGGCGATGCGCTCGAGCAATGGGATCTCGTCGCCGACGTTCGGGTCGCCAGCGAGCGCGTACCCGGAATCGAAGGGGTCGTGGCCACTCTCGACGGCGGCTGCGCCAGCCTGGCCGGCGGCGAGGTGCGCATCCATCGTCACGGCCGCACGACAGCGCTCGGGTTTTCCGACGCCACGGTCCTCGCCAGCACTGATCGCGAGCTCCTGATCGTGGCCGGACGACAGGTGCTCATCGTTGATTTAATAATAGGGGCGGCTGCGAGCCCTCGCCGCCCCCCCATCGAGGGGACCTCGACGGGGCCCCCCCATGCTGCCTCGGGAGAGTTGAGGGCGGCTGCGAGCCGTGTCGATGGCGGTGGTACGTCGTCGGCGTCGGGTACGGTGCTATCGTCGGACGCTGCTCCGTTGCCAGGCACGATTCTCTTGCCAGGCATGGTGAAGGCGACGATTCGGGTCGACGCTGGTGTTTCTGCCGTCGGTCGAGTTGGTGACTGGTTGGTGCTGGGGTATCGGCAAGGGCAGGTCGAGTTGATTGACACCGGGAAGGCGGGGGCGCTCAAGCCGACCTTCAACTTCAAGGGAGCACCGTCGTGCGCGGTCACCCGGCTCGTGGCCGGACCAGCGGGAACTCTGGTGGGAGGCTACGCCAACGGTACGGTCATCCTCTGGACTCTCGCCGACGGTGCCCTCCTCGAGTCGGCCAAGCTGCACGGTCCGATTCAGCACCTGGTCTACACTGGCGATTCGCTGATCGCCGCAACCGAGGTGGGGCAATACCTGGTATGGGATCTGAGGACGTTCCTGCGGAGCTACTGCGACATCATGCGGCAGGTGTGGCAGTCGATTCCGGTGGTCTGGCAGAATGGCTTGCCAGTAGGCAAGAGAGAGATTCCCCACCATCGATGTGCCGAGGGTGGCTGAGACTAGATCTAGCGCGCAAGGGCACTGGAGTACTGCGGTCAGTGCTGCGTTGTGAGCGAAGGGCTCGCTCACTGCATTCCCAGCAGGATTTGCGAAACTCCCGCCAGGGTGAGCAGTCTTTCCTCGTGAGGGCGCTCGAGAAACGGGCGGACATCTGCGACGACGCGGGTCCAGTCGAGCGACTCGAGTCGCCGCCGCAGAGCATGCCGCCAGGTCGACTCCGTGAGCGCAGAGCCTTGCCAGCCGGTCTGTGCCAGGGCAGCGTTGAGGAGGGCAAGGTTGGCGCTCGGCCAGGCGGGATCGCTCAGGTACCAGAGGAGATCGTAGACGTCTCGGCCTTTGGTGTACGCACGAGTGAGCAGGGCGTGCAGCTTGCCCGCCAGAAGGGATGAACGATCGTGATGCTGCAAGTGCAGCATGACGTGTCGGCGAATCACCGTGGTCGCGAGGCCGGCTCCAGCGGGCGGTCGGGTGTCGATCTCGATCTTCACCGAGAACATCTCTTGAGGGCGGCCGGCAAGGCGCAGATCGAACAGTAGCCCGGGAAAGCGAACGAAGGCTGCATGCACGGTGCGCCGGTCGGAGATCTTCAAGTCGAGGGCGTATCCTTCGCGCGCCAGACAGGAACGGATCGATGCCAGGTACGCTCGCAGATCGTAGCCTCGCCCAGGACGCTCCAGCGCGAAGTCAAGGTCTTCCGAATGGCGGGGCAGCGAATACAGGAAGCGCAGCGCGGTGCCGCCATGGAAGGCGAGCGGAATCATGGCGCCAGCAAGCTGCAGGGCCTCGAGAATGCGAGCCTGGAGATACTCGCGCACGGTATTGCGCGCGGCGAGCGGCGAGGGAGCACGGCGCACGAGATCGACGAGCTGGTCCTTCATAGGTTCTCCCACTCCGTTGCCTGCTGCGCGGCCATCTGCACGATGAGACTGGCAGCGCGGGCGAGCTTGGGGCGCTTGGCACGCCGGGCTAGCGAAACGAGCGCGTCCAGATCGAGCGTATCCAGATTCTGCAGGCGGAGCTCGCCGAGTGAGCGCGGATCGTCACCGCCCGGAGAAAGGTGGATGAAGTCGAGCAGCGCCTTCTCCGGTGCCGCCACCAGTGCGAGCTGCCCACTGCCAAGGTCGACACTTCGGTATCCGTAGAGCAAACCCTGCTTGACGTGCCGATATTCGAAGGTACCGAGCGGCGTCTCGCGCAGGCCAGGACGGGCGGTCGTCGCGCTGGTGACGATGGGGACCGACTCGGGGATGAGACCGTAGTAGGCGAGCGCGGATTGGCAGCTCACGTAGGATCCGCGGACCAGTCGGTTGGCGATGAGGAATGGGTGCGGTCGCCGGTGCGCGTAGGGTGGCGCCAAGGCGTAGAGGCCGCGGCGGATCGCGACAACTCGGCCAGCTCGACGCCAACGGGATAGTTGCTGTCGCACCTCGTGTGTCGAGACGTTGCCGGCCAAGAGGAGCGCGGTTTCGAAAAGAGGCTCTTCGGCCACGATCGATAGCAGGTCCCCGAATTTCATTGCGCTAAGTCTACACTGCTGCCACCTTCGCGCAACGAATTGGTGTTCGTTGCGCGGAGAGCTACTGGGGTTGCCAGTAGGCAAGAGAGAGATTCCCCACCATCGATGTGCCGAGGGTGGCTGAGACTAGATCTAGCGCGCAAGGGCACTGGAGTACTGCGGT
>JAZDLZ010000675.1:0-3412 GCA_043801535.1 Pseudomonadota bacterium | reverse complement strand
GGTGGTCGGGGGCGAGGCTGCTCAAGTGACTGGCATTGGTGCGCCTAAAATCAACTTATCTCGTGGGCGTGCCGCCGTGGCTCCTTGCTCGATGTGACTCGGGCACTAAGATGAGAATATGCCGGTCTACGAGTTTCGTTGTCGAAGGTGCCAGAGGGACTTCGAGGTGGTGCAACGATTGGCCGAGCGCAAGGAAGCACAGCCCACCTGTTCTAGTTGCGGATCGGCCGACCAGGTCGAGCAGCGGCTCTCGACGTTTTTTCCGAGGACGAGCCGCAAGACGTAGCAACCTGCGGGCTCGTGTCTTCGGGAAGAGATCGTGGCAAAGAGAATCCTTCTACCGGTGCTCTAGCAAACCTCGTCTGGCTGCTTGGGAGCGCTCGCGGTGAGAACCCGGGCGCCATCGGCGGTTACCAGGACGTCGTCCTCGATGCGGATTCCGATTCCCCGCAGGCTTGCCGGTGCCTCGGTATCGCTGGCAGGGATATAGAGACCGGGCTCGATGGTCAAGACCATTCCTGGCTCGAGCAGACGGGCGTCGCCGTTTCGAGTCGTATAATCACCGACGTCGTGAGCATCCATGCCAAGCCAATGGGACGTGCGGTGCATGTAGTATTTCTTGTATGCACCGTCGGCGATGCGCTGGGAAGGATCGCCACGAAGGAGGCCGAGCTCGACCATTCCGGCGGCAAGCACCTCGACGGCACGTTGATGGATCTTGTCGATGGTGGTGCCAGGTCGGACCGCACGGATGGCCTCTTCCTGAGCAGCGAGCACCACCTTGTAGCAGTCGCGCTGGGCCGGCGCAAAGCTCCTGCCACACGGAAAGGTGCGGCTGATGTCGCTGGCGTAGTACTGATACTCGGCTCCGGCGTCGATGAGAACGAGCTGTCCTTTCTCGATGGAAGCGCTGTTCTCTTCGTAGTGAAGGGTGGTGGCATTGTTGCCGCAGCCTACGATGGTGGGAAAACTAGGGCCGTTTGCTCCACGGTTGCGGAAGATCTGCTCGACGAGCGCCTGGAGCTGGTATTCGGTCATGCCAGGCCGGACTGCCCGCATGGCGGCGGTAATCGCCTCGCCAGCGATGTTGGCAGCCTCTGTCATGGTTTCGATCTCCTCGGAGCTCTTGTGCAGGCGCATCTCGTGGAGGGTCGCTCGGGGATCGACGATCCTCGTCGGTGCTCTTCCTAGCTTGCGCTCGGCGGCCCGCATTGCGGCAATTGTACCGACAACGCGTGCGTCGAGATTCTTGTCGATCCCGACCGAGTAGTGGAGCTCCTCGGTGTTCGCCAGGAGCTTGGCAAGATGGTTGCCGAGTTGATCGGAGGGATAGGCTGCGTCGGCGCCGTAGGTTGCCACCGCTCCTTCGATTCCGGCTCTTCTTCCTGTCCACGTTTCGCCCTCCGGGTCGCGAGGTCGGACATAGAGGACGACGCGTTCTCTGCTGTCGTCCGGCTTCAGTACGAGGGTCGACTTTGGCTCGCCGAACCCGGTCAAATAGAGCAGGTCGGACGATTGGCGAAAGGGAAAATGGGAGTCGCCGTTGCGCAGGACCTCGGGTGGTGAAGCGAAGATTGCCACTGAGCGAGGGCCAATGAGCTGCATCAGGCGCTCGCGTCGGTCTCGGTGGATATGGGGAGGGAACATTGCGGATATGTAGCTCAGCTCGCGGCAATCCTCAACCCGTAACCTGCCCGTTGTCCTCTTCACCTGCCAGTGCCAGATGCCAGTGCCAGATGCCGGTGAATGGCGCCGTCTTTGCAAGACTCTCTTGGCAGGATGCCGTTCGGCGTGCCGTGCGACGAACGTCGCGCTGCTCTGCGCGCGCGCCGGCGGCTGGCGGTCAAGACATGACTCGATTGCAGATCGACGATTCGTTGGTGCGCCGCATTGTCCGTGAGCTTCCACGGAGCGATGCCGGCTCTGGACGGCCGCTCGCCACTCTGGTCGAGCAGCTGCTCGATCGACAACCAGAGCTCTTGGCCTTCCTTCTGGCTGGCACCGCACAGTTGGCTGCCGAGACGCGCAGCGTCGGGCTGCAATTGGCGAGTGTGATCTTCGAGAGCTTCAGGCTCGCCGGAAGAACCACGAGAGCGGTGCCGACTGGCAGCTTCGTGGCAGCGCTCAAGGAGAATCGAGACATCGCTTTCAGGGTCGGCCAGGCACACGACAGATTTGCGGAGCGCTATCTCAAGAATTCGAACACCCTGCACCAACCGGCGCTCATTCGCTATGCGACCAGCGTATTGCTCGACCACGACGAGAGCTGTCCTCATTCGATCTCGCGCGAAGAGCTCGGTCCACTCTTCATCATTCTCAAGTCGATCATCGATGTTCTCGACGAGGACGCCGCTACGCAGATGGTGCCGTCCTTGCCCGTCTGATAGGGACCTCGGCTATCGCCTCCGTCGAGATCGCTGTGCATCGACGCCGCTGCCGTTGACGATGTCGTCGCTTCCTGTCTCGACGACCGACCGACCAAGCTGCCCGCGCGCTCAACGCGTCTTCCTCCAACCGAATGGTTTTGTCAGCTGGATTGCCATTCAACAGCTTCCAAAAGTCCTTTCCTGACTCGACGTGGAACGTCGTTACGCTCCCCTCTGCATTCGTTCCCACAAATGCGAACTTGGCGTCCCCTTTGCTGGTGTTGCCCATGAACTTGACGAACCCGAACCGTTGCTCGCCCTTGTAGAGATAGCTGATCCTCGTACCGTCCTTCGCAACCTCTCTGGCCATTTCCAGGTATTCGCCCACTGACTTCGCCCCTACCTCAGCAAGGGCGACTTCGACCAAGATAGATACCTCTACTCTTCCGCACACCTCCCCGACCATTTCGGCCGCTTCCTCCGGCTCGATCCGAAGAGCCATCCGCTCCAGTCTCTCTGGAATGTCGATGATTTCTTCCTTTGCCTTTTCGATCGCCGCATGCCGCTTCTCCGGATCAACAATCGTGCGCACCGTCTCCTCGGCCCGGTTTTTCTCAAGGTGAAGGTCTTCGGCCAATCCATGGTATATGGCGCTGAGCGTACCTTGGGGATCCGAGAGCAATTCGCGGTCGGCTTCATAGGTATCCTTGCCCAATTGGATGAGGCCATTCGCCGACTCCTTGAGTGCGTTGATCGCCCCTCTACGTGATCCTCTATCGAACCCCTTGAGATTTCGGGGAACATCTTTGAGATAGCCCTTGAACGCCTCCCACCGCTCCCCCAACCCCAACGGATCCCGTGCCTGTAGCAGATTCCCCGAAACGTAGTGGTACGAATTCATCGCTTCCCCGCCACCCAACGCATGAACAGCGAGGGGATCGGGGCTGGCCCATCTGCCGATGCGGGGGATGAGGTAGCGCTCGCCGAAGTAGACGAGGCCGACTTCTTCGTCGGCTTCCTTGCCGGTGAAGCCGGCAGGCTCGGGA
>JAZDLZ010000646.1:0-8084 GCA_043801535.1 Pseudomonadota bacterium | reverse complement strand
GCACGATGGGAAGGAATGTTTTCCATCCATTCGCTCATGTCGTGCGTACTGCATGCTATTGTACCGCAGCGACAGCTCATACTCCGGAAGGGAGCCAGCACCATGAATGCCATGCTATGGATTGCTCTGGCCGTCGTAGGTCTGCCCGACGTTATTGCCGGCCCCGACCTGGCAGCGACGGCAGTACGGATCGACGCGCCGATAGCAGAAGTGACTGTGTACTCCGATCGAGCGCGCGTTCGGCGGGTTGCCCAGAAGGTACCTCTCGTCGATGGCACGCAAACCCTGCAGTTGCCCGACCTGCCTGGGGCAGTGCTCCTGGACACCGTCCGCGTGGGCAGCGAAGGAGCCAAGGTATTGCGGGTCGAAGCTGCACCAGTCGCCCGCGAACGCATCTCGATCGAGCAGGTCGACGGACTGATCGAGCAGCTCGAATCGCTCACCGACAAGCTGGAGCAGCTCGGCGGACAGCGGCAAGTCTATCAGGCCGAGCTTGGGCTATTGGGTGGGCTAGCACCGCGGGCGCCAGTGCCGGAATCGGAACGGGTCGGCAAGCCACTTCCGACCGTCGAGCCGGCCCTGTGGAAAAAAGTGCTCGACTTCCTGCAGCAGCGCCGCGAAAAGATCCGTGCCGAGATCCGCAGCCTGGACGAGAAACGCGAGCTCCTGGCCGACGAGCTCGCCAAGGTGCAGCGAGAAGTGGGACGGCACAATCTGGGTGCCTTTACCGACCGCAGGATCCAGGTGCTGGTCATGGTCGAAGCGAAGGACGGCGCAAGTCCCGGCAAGGTGACTCTCGAGTACTTCGTGCCCGGTGCTTTCTGGCGGCCTTCCTATGACCTTTCGTACCTTTCAGACAGCGGCAGCGTAAAGCTGCAGACTGCCGGAGTGGTGAGCCAGGCGACTGGCGAGGAATGGGCCAATGTCGAGCTGCATCTGTCCACGGCGATTCCCGGTCAAGGATTCGAGCTACCTGAGCTATTGACGTGGACACTGGGAGAGAAGAAGGAGCTCGTTCCCGAGGCGCGTGCGGCGCGCATGCCAAGCCAGCCACCACGGTTCTCCCCGCCCAGCGCTTCCAAGACGGTCTACGAAGGCGAACGGGAAGCGAAGCTGCAAGTGCTCGAGCAGCGCATTGCTCACCTGGGACAGCTCCTGGCCACGAACGGACGCGCCTCGGGCGAATCAGACCGGAGGAGAGGCCCAGCGCCGTCCTCTGGTTTCGTCGGTGGCACGATGGGGGGCGCCGCACCGGCGCGCAGCAGCGCTCCGTCCGTGGCACAAACGCCGCCTCCGGCGCCGCCAGACGACTACCAAGAGGAAGATGCCATAGCCGATGAGGACTTGGACTATGAGAGTGTCACAGCCGAAGTCATGGCCGCGCCCGAAGAGCAGGCGCCGACAATGCCGGCATCCCAAAGCTACGCCTTTGGTCGTGCCTCGGCGATGATGGCCAAGCCCAAGTCTGCCTTGCGCTCCGCCGGGTTGGGGGCGGAAAAAACCAGCCTGAGCCTGTTCGACGGCAATCACTACCGCCGGCCAGTATTCTCCGACAGCAACCTCCCGGCGGTGATGGCTGGAGGACTAGACTATGTCTGGGAGTGCCCGACCAAGATGAGCATCCCCTCTTCTGGCGAGGCGATTGCGGTGCCGCTCACCGTCGAGACCTTCCCGGCGATAGTGTTGTACGAGGCGACTCCGTCGCTCAAGGAGACTGCCTATCTCAAGGCAGAGGTCGAGAACAAGGGCAGGCGTCCTATCCTGGGCGGCGCCGTCAACATCTTCATGGGATCGGATTTTTCCGGCCAGGGGCGGCTCAAGACTACTGGCCCAGGCGGAAAGCTGCCGCTGCCGCTCGGAGCGGACGAAGACATCCGCCTGAAACGAACGGTCGTTCCGAGGACCGAGACCAAGGGGGTGTTCTCGAAAGACGAGGTGACCTCCTACCAGGTGACCATCGAAGTCGGCAACTACAAGCGCCGGCCGATAAGGATTGCCGTCGTCGACCAGATTCCCAAGAGCGCCAACGAAAAAATCACGATCGGCGAGGGACCGATGAAGCCGAAGCCCGTCAAGGGACCGGACGTCGACGGGATACTGCGCTGGGAGTTGGACATTCCGGCGGGACAGACCGCCAAGATCGAATTCTCTTACCAAATCAAGCGTCCGGAGAACTGGCAACTAAGCCAGTAGGAGGAAGACCATGAGCTTACGAATGGTCATCGTCTGCGTTGGCGCGCTCGTCGGAAGCGCTTCTCCTGCTTCCGTCTGGGCAGCCAAGAGTGGGATCGCCAAGGTGGTCGTCTTCGCCGACAGGGCGGAGGTCACTCGTTCCGGCGTAGCCCGATGCGAAGAAGGCAAGGCCGAAGCCCTGTTCGAGAGGCTGCCGACCGCTGTCGACGTTCGCACCATCAGGGCGGAGGCATCGGGAAAGGCCAAGGCGATCGGGACCTCGGCTCGAGTCATGCCGCTTCCCGAGGATCGCGACGAGCGGGTGGCTCGTTTGCAGGACGAGATTCGCCGCTCGAATGCGCGGATCCGCGAGCTCGAGGAGATCAGGACAGGATGGAAAGAACGCTTGCAGAGCCTGGAATCCTTCGGCTCCTATTTTCAGCTCCTGGCCGGCGAGGATGCCCGCAATGCCAAGCCAGACACCGACAGGTGGGCCAAAGTCTTCGACATGGCCCGGGACGAGCGATTGTCCTTCGTCGAACGCCGGCTGGCGCTCGAGCTGGAGCTACGCAAGCTGGAGCGCGAGCGCGAGCTGGCTACGCGGAAACTCCAGGCACTGGCGCCCTCGAGCATCGCCGAGGGACTGCGCGTTCAGGTGGCGCTCGAGTGCAACGGTGAGACCCAGCCGAGTGTTCTTCTGAGCTACGTCGTGCCCGGGGCGACCTGGCATCCAGAGTACGACGTGCGTTTCCTTCCCACCGACGACAAGAAAAAACCGAATCGGGGGACCATAGAAATCACCGTAGCTGCGGTGGTACAGCAATCGACGGGCGAGGACTGGGAAGGCGTCTCGCTGGTGCTGTCGACCGCCGAGCCCAAGCTGGGGGCAGAGGCGCCCTATCCAGCACGAATCACGGTCAACGGACAGAAGGCCGACGAACAGAAAGTGTTGGTCGACGCGATGGAGCGGCGCGACAAGCTGAGCGGGCCAGCGAAGAGACCACCGGCGGGAGGTCCGCAGGCAGCGAGCCTGGAAGACCGGGGACAGTCGTTCGTGCTCGAGCTGCCGCGCCCAGTGACGGTGCGCTCGGATGGACGTCCCTACTGGATGCCGGTCGACGTGGCGAAAACCAGCGCCGAGGCCAAGCTGGTTGCCGTGCCCAAGCTTGCGCCCTACGTGTACCACGTGGCCGCCTTCAACAATCCTGCAGCCTATCCACTACTCGCAGGACGAGCTCATGCCTACCGCAAAGGTTCCTACATGGGCGATACCCGCGTCGAATACAAGGCTCCAGGCGAGCCAATGGAAATCAGCCTGGGTATCGACGAAGAGCTCAGGATCGAGCGCAAGCCAATCACCCATCTCGACAAGAAAGCAGGACTCCTCTCGTCAACCAAACACCTCGAGCGGGCCTGGTGGATCAAGGTGACGAGCAGCGCCAAGAACGGGCAGACGGTCGAAATCCGCGAGAGCATCCCGGTGAGCAAAGTGGACGACGTCAGAGTGGAGCTTCTCAAGGACAAGACCACCAAAGGTTTCACGCTGGATTCGAACAGAGGGTTCATCAATTGGATGCTCCCCGTCGGCAGCGGCGAGGAGAAGAGCATCGATCTCTACTACACCATCCACCTTCCCGAGAAATGGCAAGTCCAGATGTAGCGGGCGATTAGAGTTGCGGCGGGACGTAGATCTCGTTGATGTGGCGAATATTGGCGCCAGCAGGGTAGGCGTAGCTCACGGCCCGCGAAAAGAACGGCTCGGAAGCAATGCTACCCCAACCCCACACCGTTACTCCGAACGGAGCGTCGCTCCAGATCTCGTGCAGGCCGTTGTCGCAGCCCCCCTGCGGCTCGAAATCGCCGCGCACCAAGTCGATGCGGGCGTACTCGTACTCGTCGAGGCTGTCGATCGGCTTCCAGCCAGTTACGACACCGGCGCAATCGAGGGTAACCTCGGCGAATCCAGCAGGTGTCTTGCGGCGGATCAGCACCAGATTGGTTTCCGGATAGGTCGGGTCGGTGAAAAAAGTGTATCTCGAAAGGTACTGCTCGACCGGAATCACGTTGACGTACTCTGGGTCGCCACGGCAATCGTCGAGATCCGGATTGACGGTGGAGCAACCGGTCATGTACGCAGCCATGTAGAAAGGATGATCCTGGTCCTGGCTTTCGACGATGAATGGGCCGGCGCTGTTGAGCTCCGCCACCTCGCCTTTGGCAATACTCCGGGGCGCACCCGGCGGAATGGCGGGCCGGTAACTGAGCTGAGTGTCGTCCACTGCACCGACCAGCCTCCAGGGCGGGGACTCCTCGACGTCGTCGAACCGGTTGCGGTATCGCACCGCGGCATAGCGGTTGCCCAGCGACTTGATCGGCGAGATCTGCTGGTGCGCAGTGTCGCATGCCACCTTGTCGACGGGAATATTGATGCAGCTCGCCCCGCTCCACACTCCGATTGGCCTGTTCGATTCGATTGGACTGCCCGCTAACTCCGCGTCTTGGGCAAACTGAAGAACCTCGCCACGTGACAAGTGATAGCTCTTCGGCGTTCTTGCCAGAGCTCCCTCAACATCTGGTCCTCCTTCGATCGCCGCCACCGGAGCGATGGTTACGCTCGTGTGATCCTCGGCCGCAACGATCGCGACGACTGGCTGGGTACGCTGAATCGAGGCCTCCCCCTTCTTGTAGGCGTCTACCGCCATGTAGTTGGTGCCCCATGCCGAAGTGGGAATGAGCAGGGTTGCGCTGGTGGCAGCGCTCTGGCCGCCGCCAAAGGGGAAGATGTCATAGGCAACAACCGGCGCCGAAGTGGTGATGTGAAACGCCTTGCCAATGCCGGTGCCGTGAACAGCGGGATCGACTGCGGTGACAGCCGGCGTCACTCCGTCGGGACAATCACAGCCCTCCTCTCCGAAACGAGAAAGGAAGAGAATCGCCACCCCACCAGGAGGTAGCTGCCCGTCGGGAAGTCTGGTGTAGGCGAGTCGCTGACCGCTGCCGGCAGGAATGCGGGCGAAGTGTGTCACGTCGAGAGTCTGGCCGTCGCGATCGACCGTGATGGTCACGGGCGAGCCCCAGGTGTTGGCGACAAAAGCAGCAAAACAGGATCCAACCACGGCCGGGACCGAGTCGGGCACGACCGCGTAGTAGTCGCAGCCAATGGTGCTCTCGATAATCCGCGCGCTCTCGCACGCGGCAACGCAGTAGCCATTGGCACAGCCCTGTTCCGGTGGACACTCCTCGATCACCGTGCCGTTGCAGTCGAGCACGGAATGGAGGTCGGCCGAGCACTCGCGATCGCAGTTGCTCGAATCCACGGCTCCCCCGTCCAGCAACGACGACGACGACGAATCGCCCGAAGCGACGGCGTCGATCTTGGTCGTCGCGGCATCGGGCTGGCGACCACTGCCGTCCATTGGGCTGCTCACGCTTGGCGGTCCGCAGCCTGCACAGCACCCGGCGAACACGACGCCAACGACACAAACGGCACGGATGGCGCCGGCAGTGTCGACGAAAGGATAGCGATGGCGTGCCCGTTGTCCGACGCACCGCCTTGCTCTCGCCCCAGTGACTGGCAGCCGAAGCCTGGAGGTTGGCGACTCCGGACACAGAGGAACGCGTTGCTTTTCCATGCTAGTTCTCTCCCTGGGACTCGTATGGTTTCGATACAAGGAAGGGCCGCAGAATAGCGACCTCGAGGCTTGGCCGCAAGAACAGCCGGTGCGAGCGTGCGTGCGTGGGTGCCAAATCGAGGGTCGGCCGACTGCATGGTATGCTTGCTGGCTAGAATAGGAGTCGCCGCATGCTGAATAACTCCTCCCCTTCACACTCCTCACACTCCTCGCCGTGCTGCCCGCCCCTCCTTCTCGCTTCTGCCGGCTTGGGTATTAGCAGGTGACGATCAGCAATAGCGCCGGCAAATCGGAGAAGATCACGGTTCCGGCTGGCGAGGTGATGCCGATCTTTCCGCAAAAGCTCGGCTTTCCCGACCAATCGTTGGACCACTCTGGTATCGAGAACAAGGCCTACCGGCTGACGTCGACGAGACCGATCGTTGCCTACCAGTTCAATCCGCTCGACAACGAAAACGTCTTCTCCAACGATGCTTCTCTCCTTCTCCCGTCGCACACCTTCGACACCGAGTATTTTGCCCTGGGCTGGCGCTCGCACGCCGAGCCACTGACACCGCCCTATCGTGGCTACGTGACCGTCGTCGCCTCGGCGCCGGGAGCTACTCAGGTCACGGTGACGCCGTCTGGCAACGTGATGGCGGGCCCCTCGTTCGACGCCATTGCCGGTGGCGCTTCCCGTACGATTGGCCTGAGCCAGTTTCAGACTCTCTCTCTGCACGCCATGCTCGGCACCGACATTACCGGAACGAAGATCGTCGCCGACAAACCCGTCGGCGTCTTTGTTGGCCACGAATCGGCCTTCATCTACCAGAACGAGCTCACCTGTTGCTCCGACCATCTCGAGGACCAGCTCTTCCCTGCCTCGACGTGGGGCAAGAAGTACGTGATTGCCCGCTCGAAGAAGCGCTACAACGAGCCGGACATGGTCAGAGTGATCGCCCAAAAGCCGTCGACGCAGGTCAGCGTGAGCTCGTCGACGTCCACCTGTGGACGTCTCGATGCCGGCAAGGCCTGTACCTTCTTCATCGACGGAGACGTGGAAATCGATGCCGACAAACCCATCCTGGTAGCCCACTATCTCTTGTCCATTGCTTCCAACGGCGACCCAGCAATCGACTACGCCGTGCCAGTTGAACAGTACCGCACCAGCTACACCTTCCTGGTGCCGGACAAGTACGACGACAACTACGTATCGCTGGTGGCACCGGCCGGAGGAGAAGTGGATCTCGACGGCAAAGACCTGACCTCCGAGCTCGACGCGATTGGATCGAGTGGCCAATGGGTCGGCGGTCGCTTCGAAGTCGACAGCAACAAACCGCACCGTTTGAGCTGCCCCGACACCTGCTCGGTCGAAGTCTATGGCTATAGCTTGATGGTCTCCTACCTCTACGCCGGAGGTCTGGATCTCGAGCAAATCGTTCCCAAATAGCTTACTGCATGCGCGTGCTGCGAGTGCAGGGACAGCAGTGCGGGGAACCGACCGTCGCGCCTCCCACGGTCGACGGGTGTTGAGGAAATCCTTGGCAGCACGGTATACGTCCAGAATTTACCAATAGACCAGATCGTGACCGCTCCAGGCGCCACATCATAGGTGCTTGCGCAACTCACGCTCGTCTATGCCGAATGCGGCGCAAACCTTCCGGAGGTACACGTCGGCAATCTCTGTCTTGGGACCGTTGTGTAGGGGAAGAGGAAAGACGCGCCCACCCTTTTTTTTGCCGCCCAATGCGAGCTCCCACCACGCGAAGGCTCAACGATGACTCCGAAACCTTCCAGCGCCCGTATCAGGTCACGCGCTCTAACTGGCACGGGCCACGTACGGCGCCACCGTCACTTCGTCCGAGTACGGATCGCCGTCGATGCGGAGAATATGGGTCACATCCGGCTCAGCGTTTCGGAAGCGCTCCCAATCCTCCGGTGGCGCCGAACGAAACTCGAATGGCGGAAGCCCAGCGTTCATTCGCTCGTGTGCGACGACTCTCAGGGCATCGTCGAGCATCTCGATCGCATGCTCGGCGCTGTTGCCTTGCGTGGCGATGTCGAGCTCCAAGCACAGCGCGATCCATTGCCCGGGCAGGTCCTCTGCCGGATAGATGACCGCGTGCAAGCGGTGCTGGAGCTTCATGTACATATTGTAGCGCTCCCTAGTCAGTGGGCACGCGAGATTTTTTCCCCGCGCCGAGTGTGCTAACTTTGCACAGCTCACCCCCACGGGATGCCGGTTAGCTACCGGGTGCCCGTCCCTGCACCGACGGGCACCCGTGAGGCGAGCGCAGAAAG
>JAZDLZ010000632.1:0-8456 GCA_043801535.1 Pseudomonadota bacterium | reverse complement strand
GCTTCAACGTGGCCGCGCCTGGAGGGGCGCGGAAAGGGGCTATCACAGAAAGCCTGCGATTGCGCGGCAGTGGATTCGATGCTTCGAGCGGTCGTCGTATCTGAGGTCGATCCATAACGGCCATGAGTTCTGTTTGGCAATGACAAACATCAAGGTTGTCATAGATCACGAGCGGCTCCCTGGATTTCGACACCACTACGGTGCTCGCGACCATGCCGCTCACTGGTTTCGAGAATACCACGGACCATCACACCACGATGACCCGTTCTCGTGGCCTGAAGGCACGGCCGATGCTGACGATACGATTCGCGGCATGCTGGTCGGCGAGACCCAGATCGACCACCAGCACCTGATCTTCGGCATGGTTGAGGACGGTAGAGATCCGTGACCGGAGCTCGATGATCTCTCGCTCGTTCATGTCGCACAGAAAGACGGAGTACTGGATACTATCGCCAAAATCGTTGAGTGTTCGGAATACACGATCGCGTCGACGATCGCATGTTATGTCGTACGCTACGAGAATCCGGCGCCGTGCCATATGCTACCTCGTCGTCATGCCTGTGTACTTTGGGATGTCGCCTCTTAGAACGCGGGATAGCACTTGCGCCTGGAGCGCTATGAGCCGTCGCCATGAGCAGCGATAGTCGAACACCGGATGGGTGACGAGTTGATCTAGCCGTCCCTCGTATGCTCGGATGAACGCTTTGCGAGCGGAATCATCGAGCGCACAGCCAGCGCCGGTTATCCTGAATTGGTCAGCATGCACCATGCCACCGTTGATCGCCGAGATCACTGTCGAATCTACGACGACTGGGCGGAATTCCTCCATCAAATCCAAGGCGAGGGCTGGACGGCCGTGTCTTGGTTGGTGGAAGAAGCCCCAATGCGGATCGAGGCCGACGCTCAAAAGAGCAACCGCACACTCCTTTGCCAGAAGAGCGTAGCCGAATGACAAGAGCGCATTCACCGGATCGCGCGGTGGTCGCCGGTTTCTCGTCGAGAAATCAAAGGAGAGACCGGATTCGCCATCTCCACGCGGGCGTAGCATCGCCGCGAAGGAACCGAAGTATGCCGCGGCGACACTCCCCTCAATGCCCAGGAGAGTCCCAAGGTCGTCTGCACCATCAATGCGGTCGATGAATCTACTCATATCGCTCAGAGCCGAATCTGGCTGCGGCTTGGCGTTCCTACGGAGGAGTGTCCGTTGATTTGCCGTCTTCGCCCGGACCAATTCCTTGGCCAGATCCAAACACCAAGCAGAATCTGCCGAATGGCGGAACTGGGCTGCGCGGTCGAAGGCGTTACGCAGTCCCCAACCACGCGTCACGCCGTAGAACCAGTGACCGTGGGACAGGTGTACGACGGCTACGTCTGCTTCACACAAGAGGTGCAGCGCGGCGGGAGAGATCGAGACGCCACCGCAGAGAACGAGCTGCGAGATGTCCTTGAGCTTGACCTCGGCAAGGCACTCTCCCTTGCGTTGGACGTAGAGGGACTCGCCTTTCTTGCCCACGTACGCACCCTGTTCCTGCACGTAGAGCGGTAGTGCGTCATCGCGCGCTGGATAGAGCCGCCGCGTATGCGGATCGCTGTCGCTGCTGTCGCTCCCAGAACGCTCGCGCTCGCTGGCAAGCATCACTGTCTCGTCGGGCAAGCAGATTCCAGCCAGTGAGCAACGCGGACACTTGGGACTGTCCACCAAGGGAGGAGGAAGCGGAGTTCCCGGGCAGGCAAGGGCTCGTATCACTGCCGCAAGAATCGCCATTGTCCTATCCTCGAGTTCCACAGAGAAGCGGACGTCCAATCGACGACGCGAGGTGGCATAGTAGACGATGCCCATTTCGCACTTGTAGCCATGCCGCCTAAGAAGTAGTGCCTGTCCCATGAGTTGAACGCGTTCGGGTTCGCCGGCTTCTCCTGTCGGCATTTCGCCACGTTTCGTTTCGACCGGTATCGCGATCGGAACGCCATTCTCGTCAAGGGAGGTTTCCGCCAGATCGAGCTTGGCGAAAAAATGAAGCTCTTCGTCACCCAACTCGACCGCTCGCGCTTTGCGCGGCATTTCCGGATGGTCTGCCGGGTTCAGGATACCTCCGTTCTCCGCATCGACGCGCCGGTGATACCACCGCCCTTCGTCGGTCATTGCGTTGTCTGCCCACCGCCCTTCCGCGTAGACCAAATGAAACCGCCGGGGACAGTAGGCGTACTGCGCCAGCATGTCGGCCGTGGCCCAGCCTTCGCCAGCTGACCTGCTCGATGATCTGTGAGCCTCGTTTGCAAGCATGGCTATGCAGGCCGAGCGAAACGGAAGCGCGGCGACTTGTTCCAGGAAAAATGTGCGGCACGATAGATTTCGACGACGCCAATCCTTCCAAGCAGGGTGCGGTTTGGTGCCGGCCGCTGAAGCTCCGGATATGCGAGAAGCGATCGGGCGACGTCGACGCCGATCGGCGTCGACCAAATCGGCCAAGTGAAATACTCGCCATTATCGAAATGTTTTGTTCCTGTGGTGACCAGCCTTCGTCCACGGATACTGACCGGGAAGAGCACTAGTGCTTCGTAGGCCACCAAATTGGCACCATGCATCGTAACCGAGGGTGTTTCCCCCGGATCATCGGCCATCAACGCGTAGGCGCGCACGTCTTGCGGATCCCATCCAAGGCTGAGCTTCTCATCGGCATAGCTCCATTTCTCGAAAAGCGCCGAAGCAATCTGGTCTGGACGGATTCCGGTCATTAGCCGTGCTACGTCGGCCAGCATGTTCTTGCCCGAATTGCCATTCTGCTTGCTCAGGCGCGTTGGTTCGAGCACTCCGTACTTGTCAACGATCGCTTCGCAGCCGAAAGCGGCGGCGAAATCGGCAGTGCGTCGATTCTGGGGAGTCGCGGCATCGGCGGCACGACGGGTGAAAGCACCGAATACTCCTCCTGGAACTTTCAAGTTTGGCCCGAGCGAGGTTGTTTCATCTGGCATGCCGCCATGCTCGGCCAGTGCCCGTCGATCAGCATCGGCGTGCTCCCATTCGGCTCGCACCGACCCTAGGACGCTACGCTCCAAAGACTCATACTCTGGAGTGCCACGCTTGAACCTTCTTTGTTCCGCACTCTGTTTGAGGTCCTGTTCGGCCTTCTTCATTGCTGCCTTCGCCGCCCGGAGTCGGGCCTTCACGTTCTTCATGGCGGCCGGGCCAGTCCCCTCTTCACGGTGAAGGGCTCTATAGAGGAGGTCGACGAGGGACTCATGCGTGGCGTCGAAATGCGTGGTGAGACGGGGATTCCAAGACCCGTCGACCCTTTCCCAATGAAGCAACGCCTTGCCTTCCGATTGCCGGTCGACAGTAACCAATACACCCAACGCTGCCATGAAGGCGAGAGGATTATCGCCGCCAAGGCCATCCAGTCGAATCATGCTCATTCACGTCCCCCTTGTTCCTCCTCGCTGGCGCGCTGGTCAGCGAGACGTAGGGTGGCTTCGAGGAGAGCCAGTCCCCACCAACCGAAGCGGCGAAGGAGCCGCCAGAAGCGCGCCGAAACACCTGAATCAAGGCGTTCGAGGCCGGTATCACTCCGCGCGGCGACCGAGACACCGCCAACCACTCCGCTCGCCAACTCTGGCACTGGATCGTCGACGGCAGGAGCGAAAGGACGACAACGTCCATGATGGCTCGCCAACAAATGGAGAACCAAGTCGGGATTGAGCGCCTGCGAAAGGAGCTCTCGCGAGCTCTCTGCTAGACGGACGGAAAGAAGCTCGTGGCGCCCTCCGGCCGGATACCCGGAGAGTTTCCTGGCAAAGGCAAGCGAGCCAGGGGTGGTCGGAATGCTCGCTGACTTGGCGAGTAGCTCTGCTGTTCGTGCAGCGGCAAGACGATCACCTTGATGAAGCCAGATCTGAAAGCGAGGATCCATTTTGCCGAGATCGTGCAGGCGCGCTGCAAGCACGAGATCGTATGCAATGTCCTCTTGGAGGCGCAGTGCCCGCACCATGGCAGCGGCATGACGCTCTGTGTCTGCCAGGTGATCGGCGAGCGTCACTTCGCGGGAGCTGCTGCTGGCCGTGGCATCCTCGTCGGTAAAGTCTGCGCCCGAATCACCTGCAGGAAGCAGTCGTGCGCTCCAGAGCACTGCTCCCGCGCCGGAAGGATGGGAGGCGACTCGTATTCGCCGATCGGCCGCCAAATGCCTGGCAACTCGCTTTACCCACCGTGGCACGTCGGCGTTCGCCAACTCCTCGAGGTTCTCGAGCACCGCCTCGGCATCGACAGTCTCTGTCAGCGCCGTGGCAACGAGGGTCTCGACCAGCGACACGATCGGCGAGTCTGCGGGCAACCAGCCGGCAACAACCGCTGGGTGCAGGCGAAGGATCGCTCGCCGACGCGCCGCGCGAAGTTCGTCCCCCAAATCAGCCACAGGAGACGTGCTTTCTGGATGCCAACCAAAACGGTCGCAGCCTCCGTAGCTGGCCGGCACAACCAGCAGGTCATCCGGGGAAAGCGTCGGAGCAAACACGACCGACGTCTCATCCGAGTCGGGACCTCGCCACTTCAGGGCTGGGCGCGACCGCTCGGCCGACTGCTCGTCTTCCCCATCATCGTCCCGAGCTCCCTCGACATCCACCAGATCAGCCGTTCTGCCAGATAGCCACGCCCGGGCCGCGTGAAGTGGCACGCTGATCGCCTCCGTCGTCCCCGGCGGACACATGGCGACGATATCCTGCCAAGCGTCGGATTCCGTCTCCGGCAGATCGGACCGCCACACGATCTGAACGTCCGGCAATCCGCAGCCGACACCGTGTAGGTACGCGGCCGGATCAGGGCAGACGTGCGGCGCGGGAAACGTCTGAGCCCACGCATCACAGTGCGACGGCAAGACCACCGGTGCAGTCAACGATGGCGATCTAAGCTCGGCCAGCAGTCTCTCGCGCCCTTCTGGTGCCGCGTCGAGCCAGGCCTCGATTGCCCTGACCCCCATATCCACCGTCGCATGTCCCTCTGCTGTCGCTCTCTGTTGCAGCCAGGCCCAAGTGCGAGCAAGCGCGACTCCGTAGACCGGATCGTCCTTACTGCTTTCCGTCTGTTCCTTTCGGACGACAACGGCGGCGAGTGCTGTCTCACATAGCCCCAGGCGATTGAGCCGTCCAAAACGCTGACGCAGCGCATCGATCGGGCAGCACTCGGTCACCATCGCGTCGAAGTCCAAGTCAGCGCCCACCTCGATGCACTGGGTGGCGACGACGATCAGCCGCCGATGGCTGGCATCGCGCCGTCTCGACGAAACCAGACGTGCCCCGTACTCTGCCAGCAAGGCATCGCGGTCGGCTGGACGTGCTCGACCCATCAAGAGGATCACATCAGCATCCAGGTCGGTTCGTTCCTGAAGCGCGGCGAACACAGATCGCGCCGTTGCCACGCGATTCACCACAACCGCGGTCGTCGCTGCACCAGCGACAGACAGACGAGACGCTTCTATCACAACCGTGGAGACAAACCCACTCTGTTTGGGACGAGCGACCACGAGAGTCGCCGGCTTCGACGCCGCAAGACGCCGACCCAGCACGGGATGGGCCCAGTCACGTTCGTCCGCCCGGAAAACATGAGTCTCGTTCGTCGGGGTGGCGGTCATTTCGACGACTGCAAACGGCAGATCAAGCGGAAGGCTAGCCCATTCTGCACTACGATAATGTTTGATCCACTCAAGTGTAGAAGCGAACGGTTGTGAGCAGTGCGCCTCGTCGAGGAAGATAACGCTGTCGTTTCCAATCAGGCCGGTGTGGATCGGCCAGCCAAAGGGTGACACACCATAGCCGCGATGGAGCAGGCGAGACCCAATCTGATCGACCGTTCCGACGACAATCGTCGGCTGGACGGGACTCGATGTCCAACGGTCATCCCGGTAGATACCCCCTCGGAGGACGGCTGCCGCCAAGGGAGGCCCGCCGGCGCTCAATTCACCCAGGCTAGCCGCGACGACGGCGACTATACCACTATCGCTTGCCTGCAGGCTGGCCACAATGCGGCGTGCACGCTCATATGCCTCATCAACCACGATACGACGGTCAATCACAAAGAAGATGCGCCTTGGCTGACGGGTTTCTCGTCTCATGCCGCCTGCTGCAAGAGCAAACACCGCGATATCCATGCACGCGGTCTTGCCGCTGGCTGTCGGCAATGCAAGGCACGGCGGCCATCCGTTGGCCAGCACTGTCGCCGCAAGACGTTCCTGCCAAGGGAACGGTGGATAGCCGTGTACCCCCTCAAAGAACGCAGAAAACCTATTGGCATCGAGTAGCATTTGACTACCTTAGCGGCCGGCAAACGCCATAGCCGCGATAGCGCCCGGAACCCAAGAGAACAGGGCCAGAGACGTCCTCGTCAAAAATCACGATCGCGTGGGTGTGCCAGCGATTCAGCCGCCCTGGATGGCCATGGAGTGGTGGGTACGAACGCGCAATAGGCACACCCAGAATCGGCGAAACTGGAACAGCTACAGCGCTGGTTGGCCGTGGAAGCCCGCTGCGCTCGCAGGCAAGACAAATCGCCTCCTCAGCATCGCCGGCTCGTTTCGGATACCGATCGAGCACGACCGGAGTAACGGTGGCCCAACGCCGAGAGGGACGAGTCCAGGTATGCACGGCAAGTGCCCGTGACCCGCCAAAACCAGAATCGCTCTCAAGCTTCCACTCGCCGAGCTCACCCATTGCTAATTGCTCGATGCGTGCCATGGCTCGCACGCACGCCGAGCTCTCTTGGGGCTCGAGCGCCCGCGGCAACGCCGCGGCAATGCCAAGCAAATGACCATTCGCATGCTCGTGCCCTACGTCGGCAAGTGGTATGAACGCCAAGTGAGTCCTACGACTCGGACCACCGTCCGTGCCGTGGCCAGTCAGAATCTCGCACGGTGGCTGATCGGCCGAGCGCATTGCGGCTCCGCGCATTGCTTCGGTGAGTCGGAGCGTAGAAACCAGGCCGAGCCGAGGGCCTGCCACACGTCGCAAGATAAGGAGATCAGGAGAGAAGGAGCCGAGCGATACATCGAGTACTCTCGCGCCGACAGCCTCTTTGTAGCCATGCCAGGCGCCCATATCCGGTCGCCGGCCAGAAGCGAAGCTTGATTCAAGCTTCTCAAGGCGCCCAGTGGTCGGCACGCGCAGTCGTAACGCCGCACCTTGCTCGACGGGTAGCAGGTTCGGCGGCGGCGCTTCTTCTGCTAGCGACATCGAAACCAAGCTTGACGAATGCCCGAGACAGGTCACACCCGTGCAGAGATCGCCGAGACTGGCGCGAAGGTGATCGTCTAGGCAGCTCTGACTCCAGATGAAGTACACCGTGTCGTTGTCCGGCAGAGCGGCAGGGAATCGCCGCTCCGCTTTGCGTCGGTCGACGGGATTGGCACGCTTGTCGTTGGTTGGAACATAGAAAGAAACCGCAGCGCCGAGTCGTGCTGGAGGTACGTGGAGGGCTGGCGGCGGCAGACGTTCCAGCATTTCGAGCGCCTCTTTACCGGCCGCACTCTTACCCATGCTTCCCCATGCCGCGACGATGGCCATAAACAGCCGCCCGGGATGTGGCGGCCATTCGGGTTCATCAGGGTTCGCAGGATGAGCGGCACCCGCGCGACCAGTGAGATAGCGGACTGCCAGAGCAAGCATTATTTTGCCTCGGCTGCACCAGTGGTAGCACCTGGGCTGCGGCTGTTCCGCACAAGTTTCACCACATCGGGGAATGGTGTCAGGACGAGCTCTTGTTCTTTCCAGCGAAGACTGACTTTTCTCGCTTCAGCGACAGCCTCGTTGAGCAGAGTGATCGCGCTTTCTTGTGGCAAATCGTAGGCAATCGCCGAGCCGCCAAGGCTCAGAATCTCCCAAGAAGGCGAACCCACTGGCACGAGTTGGCAGCGTGAGCGCAAGTTGTAGCCGTCACGGCGAGCGAGCATCGTCCCGCACAGTGCCAAGGCCGCCAGCGCAGCCCATCCCGCCCGATCCCTCTCCACGTCGTACTTGCCGTCGACTGGGAAGCGCAATCGCCGCAGCCCACAGAGAGAGACTGTCGTAACCTGTCGGGCACGGGTCAGCGTCACGCCACCGGCATTCTGGCTCAGCGTTGGCGTTACGTTGCCGTGATTAGCCTCGGACGGCTTGCCTTCTTTTCCCAGTTTGACGGGCTGATTCTTGCTCTCGCTCTTCTTTATTTTGGCTTTCTCCGAATCGAGTGTCCAGCCGCCTTCCGCCAGCTCATAGAGGATGCCGGCCTCCTTCTGGATCTGAAGTGGATCGATGCGGCTTGACGTTCGGACACCTGGCTCGACATCAATACCGACGATTTCCGAAACTAGTGAGCGAGGTATCTTCGTACCCAAGCCACCGCGTGCACCTGTCGAGTCCCAGATACCAAGCACGAGCGCAGTCGGGCACCATTCGAATAGGCCGGTAGCATTGGCGCAGGAAGCCTGTTCGAGTGC
>JAZDLZ010000598.1:0-2023 GCA_043801535.1 Pseudomonadota bacterium | reverse complement strand
GAGACGTCGGCGCCGCCGCTGTTTCCTCCATTCGCTCCAGGAAGGAGAGGAACGAGCGAGGTAGCACCGTAGGTTTTCCCGCCTGTACCGGGCGAGCCACTCGGAGGTGCGCCCCCAGACGCACCAGTGGTCTGATGGCCGGCACCACCGCCGCCGCTCTGGGCTATCCCCGTTCCATAGCCACCACTCCCGATCGGCCACGGTGCGCCCGGACCGCTCTTGGATCCTCTGGCTGCGACGAACACCGTCCCGTTGATCACCAGCTTGCCCGAGGCAACGATAGCCAATGCTCTGCTGCCGGTGACGTTCAGGACGCCGTCGATTTGCACGTTGCTGCACTGCATTACGCAAATCATGGGAAGACCCGCGCCCTGCGCCTGGAGCAGTTGGCATTGCCGGTCGTCGCTCGTATTGAGATCGACGGTACTGCCTTCGGGAATGTTGCACTCCGTGCTGGCAGGCTCCTCGCACAGCGTCGGAAGCAGATTCGAAGGCTTGAGCACGGTGCAGCGAGCCGACTCGCTCGTCGACTCGCATCCCAGCGGGCAGGGAATCACCGGCGAAAGGAAGCCATCTGGATCGCAAGCAGTCACGCTATTGCCATCGCACTTGGCGGTATCGGGAACACAGTCGTTGCAGCGGCGTTGGGTGGCATTGCACCCATACGGGCATTCGACGGTCGTCGTTTGCCTGCCAGTACTGTCGCAGAATACGGCGTTGTCGTCGTCGCAGTAGAGGAGCTCGTCGGGCTTGCACTGCAAGGCGTCGGGGAGAACAGGAGTGCCGTCCTGGGAAGAGTCCCACGGCAGTCCTGCGTCGCTTCTGGCGTCGAGTTGCCACGGAGCATCGGTGCGTGCCGACGAATCGCCAGCACTGTCGGTTTGCCTGCTATCGGTGACCGGTGCATCGGTGATTGGTGCGTCGCTGACCGGTGCATCGGTGATTGGTGCGTCGTTCCCACCGTCTGGTCGAGCGCTATCGGCGACGAGGCTGCCACGGCGCACGCACGTGTTTTGGGCGAGATCGCACTCGTAGTCCGGAGGACAGGTCCGATCGTCTTCGTGGCACGCAAATGGTTTGGGTCCGAGAGCGGGATCGAAGCAGCCGGCAACGAGCAGGACGAGCAGAACGGTGGTCCATCGCGTAGGAGAGTGGCCGGGAATACGAGGGACAATTGGAAAGACTCGAGATCGAGCGCAGCAATGGTTCGAAGCGAGAGGCAGCGGGAATCCCCGCGGCGGGCGTGGGTTCTGGAGGCTATTAGCGCAGATCCTGCACATAATACTCAAAGATACTACTCGGCCGGGCGTATGGCCAGGTTGTCGAACCAGACATCCGACTCCCAGTTGTTGATGGCAAAGTACTCATGGTCCTGGCCCTCGAGTGGGGCAGGGTCGTCGAGAGACAGGAACGGAGTAGTCATGTCGTCGACAAACCAGCGTAGTTGGCCCCCTTTGCGTACGATCTTCCAGTGATACTTGCGACCGGGCTCCACTTTTGGATCGTTTCGTCTCGGAATACCGGGCGCATGCTCGTCTCGTCGCGCAATGATTGACTGGCTGTTGTTCCAGCCGCCCATGACAAGCACGTAGGCCGTCGCCAGATAGGCGCCCTGATCTGGATCGAAGGATTCGCCGTCTCCCCATGCTTCGACCTTGAGATCGCCGGAAGGAGATTCGGACCAACAATCGAGCTCGACTATCGCGTCGCGTGGCAGCTTGCGCCGCAGCCAGAGCGGATGGTTGTGCGCGCCTCGGGCATTCAACTTGCCGTCGCGGAGAAAGTAGGAATCCTGGGTTGCATACCAATCGCTCCCCAGCGTGCTGCGATCGAAGCTGTCGGTCCAGGTGCTATCAATCGTTGGTGGTTCGTGACGTTTGCAGGCCGAAAGGCCGACAATCAGCAGCAGTGCCAGCGCAGCCGCATTCGCAGCCGCAGACGTAGCCGTAGCCGCGGCGGCAGCGCTGGGACCTCGTCGCGGGTGGATTCTCGACGAGTATTCGTTCGGCCGGGGAGCAGTACC
>JAZDLZ010000584.1:0-2519 GCA_043801535.1 Pseudomonadota bacterium | reverse complement strand
CGCTGTGCACTCCCACCGAATGCGATGCCAAGACCCTCATCTGCCACTGCTACGGGCTCTCGTCGGTCGAAGAATGCGAAGTGGAAGGCGCTTGCGTCTATCCGATCTACGGAGTGTTCACGACTTTTCCAAACATGATCGACCGGTGGGGTTTTATTTACACGATGATCGTGACGGGCAAGGACTAACCTCGTGCTCTTGGCGTAGCCAATTGCTATGCCGCGGCGGTCTTCATGTCTTTGCTGATCCAGCTCTTGGCCAGAACCAGCATCACCGGCGTGGAAATGGCGATCAAGCCGTAGATGGTCCACATTGCCTCGGTGCGAAGGCTGCCCTGGTCGGGACAGAAGTTGCTGAGAAACCACCCCGAGTAGATCCCGGTGCCGAATTTTGTAAGGAACCACGGGAGCTGCGCCACGCCCATATAGGCACCGGTCCTTCCTTCGGGTGCAATCTCGGCAGCGTACTGGAGAAAGCGCGGCTGCCACATGGCTTCTCCGACGGTCATGAGAACGATGTAGCCGAGCAGTGCCGCAAAGCTCGGTCCGGTGGCGAGAAGAAAAGTGGGAGCAGCCATCACCAGCGTTCCGGCGATCATCAGAGTGTAGACTTTCGTCTTCTGGGTAATCGCGGCGACTATTGGTACCAAGACGAAAATGAGCACCGGGTTGAAGTTCACTGCCGCCTCGAAATGATCGCCGAGCCAGGTCCCGCGGTAGGCTCGTTCGACGTACATCGGCAGGGTTAGCCAGTTGTGGGCAAACAGCGTTTGCACTGGCATCAGGCAGAAGATGAAGAATGCGAACTTGGGATCTGCGAGTGGATGGGACTTGAGCCAGCGCAATAGCGAGAACGGCTCCCGCTTCCTTTCTTTCGTCCGAGTGGAACGCAACTCTGCCGAAGCACCAACAGCCTGAGCCTCGGCGATGCTCCGGGCAACGACTCGTCTACTCAACAAGGCGATGGTGACCACCAGGCCGGACAACGAAAAGAAAGCGTAGATCCAATAGGAGCCGGCAATCCCCACGGCTCGGCGAACGGGAGTGAAGAACGTCGGGAGAAAACCACCCAGGTTCATCACCGCGTATAGCATCGCGTAGCCAATCGGCGCGGTCTTTGGAGTAGTCAGTTGGCGCACCGCCGAGTAGGCAGCGGGCTGGTACATCCCGTAGCCCAGAACGACCAAGAGGATGCCGGCCATCGCGACGAAATGCACGCCCGACCAGAGTCCAGTTCCCGCGAGCCCAATATTAGGGGCGCCGGCGAGAAAGATGCGACCACCAATCATGAGAGCAAGCGCGCCAACCAGCGCAACTCGTATCCCCCAGCGATCGGCCAGCCCCCCGAAGAAGAACTGAGAAAGGGTGATGCCGGCAGTGAACGTGCTCACCATGATGCCGGCTTGAACATCGTTGAGACCGACGTACCTGTTGAAGTCCATGGCCAGGTAGCCGACGACGCCGAAATACACAAACCCCTCGATAAGGTATGCAATATTGACTCCCCAGAGCGCCCTCGGTGCGTGGAAGAGATCGACGAAGGGCTGGACGATCTCGGCCAGGGGATTCTTGCTGGCAAGCTCTGGCTTGGCGGCGGCAGCAGCGCCGTCGTCGCCAGCAACGGCACTGGCAGTCGCGGCAGCGTTGGCGCCGGAATTCTCGCCCTTCTTTGGCAGAGCCTCTGGTCTTTCATTCGTCATGGTTGACTCGTTCGGAAAAACCGACGTAGCGTTGCTCGTATTCCTGCCTGGCGTCGGCAGCACTCTTCTCCTGCACCTTGACCACCTGCGAGACGGCATCCATGGTGCTCGCCGACACGCCGCTGCTGGCGCCGGCCGTCGAGGCTGGCGCGGGCGTGCCGCTGCCCGCGGTCACTGCCAGCGCCGCGACTGTCTCGCCGGCCTTGTCGTAGAAGGTCACCACCGCCTGCGACGGCTGTCCTGGCTTGCCAGCAAAGGTCCGCACTACCGCCACATGGGTGACTGGCAGGCGGCGACATTTGGCCACGATTGCAGGATCGTCGAGGCTCTCCACTGAGCCGATGCTGGCGTCGTCCATCACCAATTTGGTTCGCTCGCTCGCCCGCAATGCCTGGGCAAGCGCCGCGGCGGCAGCACTGACCGAAGTCGACGACGGACCCGCGGCGACCACGATGATTGCCAGCTCGCCGGCCGGAATGTCGTTCACCGCGGTCTTGGGATCGAACGACCTGCTCCAGTCGTCCTTCTCGGCGGCCAGCGTCCGAGCGGAAAGCCCGGTCAACGTGACGGCCACCACGAACACCAGGGCGATTCTGCTCGATTGGAAAGGGCGGCGCATGTCAGGAAAGCGACCGTGAAGCATGCCGCTTTATACTCGTATGGCCCCGTTTAGTCTACCGCCGCTCTGACTGCGGGTGTGATCGTTGCTCGTTGGTCCCCGTCGATGGCGGCGAAACCAGAGCGTCAGCGATACCCGACGTGGACGTGTCTCGGTCGGATGGACATGACAAGGCACCCGAGGGAGCGCAGGCCGTTCTCG